>CAKQWL010000164.1 GCA_934278965.1 uncultured Clostridia bacterium
CCATGTTGTCAAGAGGAAAAAGTTTGTGCTCGAACCGATGACGGTGGACGAAGCGATCGTTCAAATGGAACTTTTGCAGCACAATTTCTTTATTTTTCTCAATGTCGAAACGGACTGTGTAAACCTTGTGTATCGGAGGAATGACAATAACTACGGCCTACTTGAAACGGTATCCTGAAAACGACAGGGGGCGGATGAAAAATCCGCCCCTTTTTCTTTGATTTTCATTCCCTTAGCTATTGTGCAAAATCCTCGTTTTTGTTAAAATGAAAGCAGCAAAAATGAAGGGGAACTTCTGATGAGGGAAATTTTTAGCGGTGTTTTTTCCGGGGTCGGCATTACAGATGTGATCGATATTTTGATCGTTGCTTTTGTAGTGTACAAAATCCTGGAATTTATCAAGGAAACGAGGGCAGAGCAGCTGGTAAAGGGCCTGATCGTACTGATCGCGGTTACCTTTATTTCGGAGGTCTGTCATTTCTACACACTGAACTGGATCTTGAGGAGCACACTGGCGCTCGGCGTAATTGCGCTGGTCATCGTGTTTCAGCCGGAACTTCGAAGGGGATTGGAGTATGTCGGAAGAAGCAAGCTGGTGCCGAATAAATTCGGACAGATCGATAAAGAACGGGCCAAATTTATTACGACTGAGTTTGTGCGCGCGATGGAGAGCTTTTCTCAAACAAGGACTGGCGCGTTGATTGTGATCGAACGCGAAACGGCGCTGACCGATATCATCGAAACCGGTACGGTCGTTGACGCGGAAATCAGCGCGGAGATGTTGGGAAATATTTTTTATGAGGGTGCACCGCTTCATGACGGAGCGGTTATTATTCGTGGGGACCGGATCCGCGCGGCCGGATGTGTGCTGCCGCTGACGCAGAACAAGACGCTTAGCAAGGAACTCGGTACGCGGCACAGAGCCGGGATTGGAATTACGGAAAACTCCGATGCAATCGCGCTGATTGTCAGTGAAGAGACCGGTATTATTTCGATGGCGATCGACGGAAAGCTTTCGAGATTCCTGGATATCCGCACCGTGGAAAAGACGCTTCTGAATCTGTACCTGGAATCGGACAGTGAGAATCGGTTTACTGAATTGAAGAAAAATCTGCTGGGGAGGAGAAAAAATGCTGCGAAATAAGACGGTGACGAAAATACTTTCTCTTCTGATCGCGGTGGCCTTGTGGGGATATGTGGTCTGGAACACCAATCCGATCATCGATACGACGATCCGGGATGTTCCGGTGCAGATTTTGAATGAATCTACCTTGGAGGAACGGGGATTAACAATCATTTCCGGGCCGGAAGGAGAATACAATGTCGATATCAAAGTATCCGGAAAGAAAAAAGACATCGGCAGTTTGAATACAGGGGATATTTTCGCGACGGCGGATGTCGGCGGCTACGGTGCGGGTGAAACGACCGTTGCGGTAAGGGTCAACACACTGGACAACATCTCGGTTGTTTCGATCAACCCGGGGAAGCTGACTTTTACGATCGATACGATCGCATCGCAGGAAAAAGAAGTGCGGACGAACATCGGCGGGGAACTGCCGGATGGCATGGAGGTCGCGTCTTTGACACCTTCTTTGGAATCGGTGATGGTCAGCGGGGGGCAGACCTTGGTCGATAAAGTGGCCTATGTTCGGGCCGAACTCGCGGCAGAGGATGTTTCCGAAGGAGAAAACAAAGGGACGGTACAGCTGGTGCCGGTTGACGCGCACGGGGATCCCGTTGAAAAGGTAACGCTTTCGGAGGAAAGCACTGAGGTGACCGCTGTGCTTTACTATACCAAGACCGTAGCACTTTCTGTCCGGAGTGTCGGAGAACCGGCAGAGAATGTGAGAACGACGCACTTGTCAGTACCGGAGAATATCACGGTGCGCGGAAGCAAAGCTGCACTTGCGGCTCTTTCGGAAATTCGGGGAACCGTGAATATTAACGGGATCTCGGAAGACAGTACGCTTCGGGCGGATCTGGAGCTTCCGAGCGGAATCTCCCTTTCCAGGACACAAAGAACGCCGGAGGTGACAGTAACAGTCGAAACGGCGGACGATACCGGCGATCAGACAGAATAAAAAATGTCGGACAGCAGCGGTATTTGAGAAATAAAACAACGAAAGGAAAATTTTTCATGGGAAAACTTTTCGGCACGGACGGGGTGAGGGGAATCGCCAATCAGGAACTCACGCCGGAGCTTGCTTTTCGCCTCGGAAAAGCCGGGGCACAGGTGCTTTCCGAGGGGGATCATCAGCCGGTCATTCTGATCGGAAAAGATACAAGAATTTCCGGTGATATGCTGGAAGATGCACTCGCCGCAGGGATTTTGGCGATGGGAGGAAATGTCATCAAGGTCGGCGTTCTGCCGACACCGGCCATCGCTTATCTGGTGCGATATTACCGTGCGGATGCCGGCGCGGTTATTTCTGCGTCGCATAATCCGTTTGAATATAACGGCATTAAATTTTTCAGCGGAGACGGTTTTAAGCTGGATGACGCGCTGGAAGAGCGCATTGAAGAACTTGTCCTGGCTTCGGAGAATGTCGGGGAGCCGGTGACCGGCGCGAAACTCGGAAGGTGCTTGGAAGCCGATGAGGCGGCGCTGGAACATTACGCGGAATTCCTGAGAGGGACGATAGACTGCGATATTCGGGGCATGAAGCTGGTGATTGACTGCGCGAACGGCGCGTCCTACAAAGCGGCGGAGGCGGTGTATCGGGAGCTTGGCGCGGAACTTGTGCTTCTTGCCAATGAACCGGACGGTGTCAATATCAATGACGGCTGCGGTTCGACCCACCCGGAGAAGCTGCAGCAGAAAGTGACGGAGACCGGAGCGGATCTCGGTCTTGCTTATGACGGGGATGCGGACCGGCTGATTGCAGTGGATGAAAAGGGGCGGATTATAGACGGTGATAAGCTGATCTGTATCTGCGCACGGATGCTCAAGGAGACCGGCAAATTGGCCGGAAACCGTGTGACCGCGACAGTAATGAGCAATATCGGTTTTCATAAATATATCGAGAGCATGGGATGCACGGTGGATGTGACAGCGGTAGGTGACCGATATGTTTTGGAAAGCATGCGCAGGACGGGCTGCGTGATCGGCGGAGAACAGTCCGGGCATATTATTTTCCTGAATCATACGACAACCGGGGACGGTATTCTTTCCTCCCTGCAGCTGATTCAGGCAATCTGCCTGTTTGGAAAGAAACCGAGCGAGCTTGCCGATGAGATTGAAATTTATCCGCAAGTACTTCGGAATGCTTCCGTGAAGAACGAGAATAAAAAGAAATATCAGGAAGACGAAGAAATTCGCGCGGAAATCAAGCGGCTGGAAGGGCTGATGGAAGGGAAAGGCAGAGTCCTGATCCGCCCGTCCGGGACCGAACCGCTCGTTCGTGTTATGCTGGAGGGCAGTGATATCGAACAGATTACACGGCTTGCAGAGGACCTTGCAGGGCTTCTGACAAAACGGTTCGGCTAAAGGGTAAAGGGTAAAAGGTTTTGGTTAAAAGAGAGGAGAAAGATTATGTGCGGTATTGTTGGATATGTCGGGAATGGCAGCGCGCGTGAGATTATTATAGATGGATTGAAAAAGCTGGAGTACAGAGGATACGATTCGTCGGGAATCGCGCTTTGCAGAAATGGAAAAATCGAGATCCGGAAGTGCGTCGGCAGGATCAGCAATCTGGAAGCGCTGCTCGGCAAAGAGAAGGAACTGGATGCTCATGTCGGAATCGGCCACACCAGGTGGGCGACGCACGGTGCTCCGTCGGATATCAACGCTCACCCGCATGCAAACGGGGACGGCAGCATTGCGATCGTTCATAACGGGATTATCGAAAATTATGTAGAGCTTAAAGAGTGGCTGGCCAGAGAACATGGGGTGACATTCCGTTCGGAAACGGACAGCGAGGTGATCGCGCATTTGGTCGGTGTGTTTTACAATGGGGATTTAGAGGACGCTGTTCACAAGGCAGTTGACCGGATGAGAGGCGCGTATGCGCTTTGCGTGATCGCGAAGGACGAACCGGATAAGATCGTGGCAGTGCGGAAGGATGCCCCTTTGATTGCCGGGATCGGTCACGGATGCAACTTTATCGCATCCGATACAGCGGCGTTCCTGAAGCACACGCGGGAAGCTTATTTGATCGAAAATAATGAAATGATTGTCGTGACTGCCGATCAGATCCGCATTTACGATGCGGAGCACAAACCGGTCCATCGCGAAATCTTCCATATTACATGGGATGCGCATACCGCAGAGAAGGATGGGTATGACCATTTCATGCTGAAAGAAATTCATGAGCAGCCAAAGGGGCTCTACGAAACGCTTCATCGCCGGATTGATGAAAACGGTGAGATCGTTCTGGATGGCATTTCGATGACGAAAGAGGATCTGGAGAATTTCAATAAGGTGTATATCATCGCCTGCGGCACGGCGTATCATGCGGGTTTGGTCGGGAAGACCGCCATTGAGAAGATGGCACAGATCCCGGTGGAGGTCGAGGTGGCGTCGGAGTTCCGTTATCGGGATCCGTTGGTGGATGAGAAGACCCTTTTCATCGCGATTTCGCAGTCCGGTGAAACGATGGACACACTGGCGGCGCTCCGAGAAGCAAAGAGCAAGGGAGCGAGAGTGCTTTCGGTCGTGAACGTTGTCGGATCCTCCGTTGCAAGGGAATCGGACGATGTTTTCTATACCTGGGCGGGACCGGAGATCGCAGTCGCTTCGACAAAGGCTTACACGACGCAGCTGATGTGTATGTACCTGATCGGTCTTTATATGGGACGGACAAAAGGAACGATCGACGAGACCTATTACAAAAAATATATTGAAGCATTGACAGAAATCCCGACAAAGCTGGAGCAGGTGCTTCAGTCCGAACACAAAATCGAAACACTGGCAAAAGAGCTTTACAAGAGGGAGCAGGTCTTCTTTATCGGAAGAGGGCCGGATGCGGGAGTGGCTTCCGAGGGCTCGCTGAAGCTCAAGGAAATTTCGTATATCAACTCCTTTGCGATTGCGGCAGGTGAGTTGAAGCACGGAACGATTGCACTGATCGAGAACGATACGCTTGTCATTGCACTCGCAATGCAGGATCGGCTTTTTGAAAAGATGCTTTCGAACATTCAGGAAGTAAAAGCAAGGGGAGCTTATGTAATCGGCCTGGCAAAGGAGGGCAACCGTGAGATCGAAAAGCAGGCGGATCAGGTTATTTATATTCCGGACTGCCCGGATGAAATCACACCGCTTCTCTCGGTGGTGCCGCTGCAGCTTTTGGCGTATTATGTTGCGAAAGAGAGAGGATGCGATATTGATAAACCAAAGAATCTTGCAAAGTCGGTGGTCGTAGAATAGAAAAACGGAAAACCGGTGCCGCGGTGCGCCGGTTTTTTCAAGGAACGAAAAAGAAAATGGAAGCGAAATTAGTACAGTTTTTGAAAAACAGCTTACTTACTTTGGCATTTTTGACACTTGCGTTTTATGGTTCCGTGCTGCTGCTTGGACATACCGGAAAGGAAAATGCCTCAACCCTTTTGTTCATTGTCGCGATTGTATTGATTGCACGGTACACAGACGGATATTTTTACGGGTTTGCGGCGTCTCTGATTAGTATGATTTTAGTCAATTATGCGTTCATGTATCCGTATGAGGTATTTACGATGTCGATTACGGGGTATCCGGTAGTCGGCGGAAGTTTTCTTGCGGCGTCGGCAACTGTTTCGGCGGTTACGACAAGGCTGCGGCGGGAAATCGAGCAAAATGAAGAGTTGTTTCGTGAACGGACAGAAATGCGGCTGGATGCCGCCAAAAGCAAAACACGGGAAAACCTGCTGCGGGCTATTTCGCATGACCTGCGAACTCCGCTGACCGCGATCCTCGGAGCGAGTTCTGTGATTGAAGAGAATTACGATCGTTTGACTCGGGAAGAGGTCGTTCAATTTGCACAGGGCATCAGTACCGATGCGCAGTGGTTGATTGACTTGGTGGAGAATTTGCTTTCTGTAACACGCGTAAACGGAAAAGGCGCAAAAATTGTTAAGCGAAATGAGATTTTTGAGGAGATTATTGCGGAAACAGTCTACAAGCTCCGAAAGCGATTTCCGGATCATACGATCTCCGTAGAAGTTCCGAGTGAGGTCCTTGTCGTACCGATGGATTCGATCCTGATCCAGCAGGTGGTTTTTAATCTGGTGGAGAATGCGATCAAGCATTCCGAAAGCGAGGAGTGTATTGAAGTGCGGCTTCTGCGGAAAGACAGCATGGCGGTATTTGAGGTGCGGGACCATGGAAAAGGAATCCGTTTTGAAAATGTTGACCGTCTGATTGACAATGTAGCGCAGAATACCGAAGAGGCATCGGATTCAACGCGGGGGCTTGGACTTGGTCTTTCGGTTTGCCGGAGTATTATCAAGGCGCATGGCGGATTTTTGGAGGCGGAGAATCTGGAAGAGGGCGGCGCTGTATTCCGATTTGGATTGGCGCTGAGCAAAAATACTTTGTCGGAATGACGAAAAAGTGCACAAGAGAAAGGAAGGAAAGCTAATGGGAGGGAGAAAACAGGAGAAAAGGGTGATTCTTGTGGTGGAGGATGACATCTCCATCCGCAATTTTATCTGCAGCACGCTGGAAGAAGAGTATCGCCCGGTGGTTGCTTCGAGCGGGGAGGAAGCGAGAACGCTTTTGATTGCGCAGGGACCGGATTTGGTACTGCTGGATCTCGGACTCCCGGATATGGATGGAACAGAATTGATTCGTTGGGTGCGGGAATGGAGTACAGTGCCGATCATCGTTGTGTCCGCACGCGGCCGGGAAGAAGACAAGGTGAAAGCATTGGATTTTGGTGCGGATGATTATATCACGAAACCGTTCGGGCTTTCGGAATTGACGGCAAGGATCCGAACCGCGATGCGGCATGCGGATCGGATTGCTTCTGGGACGGGCATGGCGGACGCAGAAATTGTCCGCGTCGGGGATTTGACGATTGACATCGGCAAACGCCGTGTAACGATCGGAGATAAAGAAATCCGTTTCACGATGATTGAATACAAAATTGTGTCACTGCTCGCCAAGCAGGTCGGACGGGTGCTTACTTATGACACGATTATTAAGGAAATCTGGGGACCGTACGCGTCAAGCGATAACCAGATCCTCCGTGTCAACATGGCGAACATCCGTCGGAAATTGGAGGAAAATCCCGCGGAACCGAAGTATATTGTGACCGAACTGGGTGTCGGATATCGGATGCTGGAAAAGTGATATAGAGTAGACAGAGTAATGAGAATAGAGGATACAGGCACTGGAAACAGAAGGGAAAGGGAAGAAATAGAAAAGTCATGGGAATTTTAGAGTTATTTTTACTGGCAGTCGGATTATCAATGGATGCTTTTGCTGTTGCGGTCTGTAAGGGCCTTTCCGTGAAAAAGCTGGAAGGAAAACACTACTGGATCATCGGGCTGTGGTTTGGCGGTTTTCAGGCCTTGATGCCGACAATCGGATATCTGCTCGGAACGGCACTCGATCAGTATATTAACGCTTTTGACCACTGGATTGCGTTCGTGCTTCTGGTATTGATCGGCGGCAATATGCTGAAGGACGGTGTGTCCGGAGAGGAAGAAAAGACGGATGCATCCTTTGCGGTGAAGTCCATGCTGCTTCTGGCGGTTGCGACAAGCATTGATGCACTGGCTGTCGGCGTCACCTTTGCACTGCTTCCGGATGTCCGGCTTCCGCTGGCGGTTGGATTTATCGGAGCTACGACCTTCTGCTTATCAGCGCTCGGACTCAAAGCCGGAAATCTTTTCGGACGGCGTTACGAAAACAGCGCGAAAATCGCGGGAGGGATTATTTTAATTTTAATCGGAACGAAGATTTTGCTGGAACATCTCGGCTGGATTTCATTCTAAATCGGATCGGATAAAAAGATGTCTTCTTCGCTTGTCGGAAAAGGACGAATACGCTCGATTGTGTATCGCTGATAGGCGATAATGTCGAATTTTGCAGGAGATGGAGGCACCGATGCCCACTTGGAAATGGATTGGAAGGGGTTATAAGCTTGGCGAGTTAGCTATTGCTAACATATGAAAAGTGGAAGGGACGAATAGGAGTAGGAGATATGCACGAGTATTACGAAAAGAATCGCAGCAGGCTGAAAAGGACGATGAAGGGCTGTCTGACGCCTGTCGCGGCCCCCCTTGAAAGCGTTTGCGGCAAAGTCTGTGATGCTGTATTGGAGGACATCTGGAATATCTACGAGCGGGATATGCTGGAACACTTTCCTTATATTGGCGGCAACAGCGTGAGCGGCACGAAGAATCTGACGGAGGCATATATGCTTGTGGCCATGGGGGAGTATCTAAGGAGATACGGCATGACAATGGAAGCAATCGGACAGCTGATGACGCAGGCGTATGAGCGACGAATCATGAGAATACCGAGCCTCATCAGAAAAATGATGGGAAAAATGTTTTTGAATCCACGGCGATTGAACAAGATGTTCTTGAAAAAGGACGCCCAAAACAGAATCAACGCCGCGAAAAACCCCGGCAGCTTTGAGACAAAAACACAAATCCCGCCGGAAACGGGATTTGATTTCAGTTATCACAATCTTGTATGTCCGCTTGCAAATTTTGCGAAGCAGTACGGATATGAGGAATATATGCCGTATTTGTGCAACCTCGACTATGTTCTGTTCGGCATTCTCGGTGTGCCGCTATTTCGAGAACACACCTGCATGGAGGAGTGCGGATACTGCGACTTTAAGCTGAAGACCGCCGCCGAGCCGCTGCCCTACTGGCCGCCGGTGTTTTCACAGGGAAAGGGATATCGATAATCCATCGATAATCCGTTGTTACTGCGTCGCTGTGTCTCCGGTTTCACGCGAGCGGAACTCTATATGGCGCGCTATATACGGAAAAAGCGGCGTATTTTTTCTACTCCGGCAGCATCCATCGGGTAGGTTTCCCGGATGCTGCCCGCTTCGAGATGAAGGATATCGGTGCAGCATTCACAGATCAGCTCCGGGTCGTGCGTGATGACATAGATGGTCATTCCGTTTTTACGGAGAGCTTTCAGCAGCTCCGCGACCGCAATCATGTGTCGGTAGTCCAGCCCGCTTGTCGGTTCGTCCAGAAAAAGAACCGGGCGTTCGGCGGCAATGGCAGAGGCGATTGCCAGCCGCTGCTTCTGACCGCCTGACAGCGAAGCGGGATGGCGGTCCGCGAGAGCAGACAAATCAAGGCTTTCGAGGATTTTCAGAGCAGCC
>CAKQWL010000165.1 GCA_934278965.1 uncultured Clostridia bacterium
GCCACCAGGTTCAGCGCCGTACCGCCAATGGTCTGATCCGCTTTCAAATTGATGGCCGAGAAGGAAAGAAGCAATGAGAAGACCGCACCCATCGCAGCAGCCACCAGCATTGCAAGCAGCATCAGGAGCTGTCCCTGTTCCTTGGCTAGTACCATATGCTCCTGCATCACGCGGACAAATAAAACGCCGCAGAAAGCCCCGAAGATCATGATTCCCTCGAGTGCCAGATTGATAATACCGGAACGTTCCGCAAAGATTCCGGCCAGAGCCGCGATCATCAGCGGAACCGCGTAAATCATCGTTTGCTGTATCAGAAATACCATTACTCCAGCCCTCCCTTCTCTTCACCGCTTTCGGCCGCTTTCCGGCTGCTCCTTTTCTTCTGTACTTTTCCGATCAGCAGGCGGATCATCATGGAGAAAGCGGAAAGATATACGATCGTCGCGATAATAATATCCGTAATGTATTCATTGTAAGCCGTCAATGTTTTAAGCTGAAGTCCCGCGATATTCAGCATCGACATAAAGCAGCCTGTAAAAAGGACCGCAATCGGGTTGTTTGCCGCAAGAAGCGCTACCGGAATTCCGTTGAATCCGACCGCCGGAAGCGTCTGATAAGTGGACCAGTAAAATTCGGTATTTCCGGAAAGCCAGTAAAGTGCCGCTGCCGCACCAGAAAGACTACCTGCAATCACCATGGAAAGGACGATACTTTTCCGGTCATTGATACCGGCATATCTTGCCGCGTGACGATTGGCACCGCAGGCCTTCAGTTCATAGCCGAAGGTCGTCTTCGTCATCAGAATATAGATAAAGACCGCGACCAAAATCGCGATTAAAATCCCGCCGTTTACCTGTGAACCGGCAAACAGCTTGTCCAGACCGAGCTTCGGTGTTGCGACCCCATTTGAAGAAGTCTTATAGATATATCCGACCTTCCCGGCCTCTTTCATATTCTTGAAGCTGCTGCTGTCAAAAAACCAAGTAACGAGATTCGCCGCGATCCAGTTTGTCATGATGCAGGTGATTACTTCGTTGATATTCAGTCCTGCTTTCAGCGCTCCCGGAATCGCTCCCCAGAGTCCGCCCGCAGCAATTCCACCCAAAAACGCCAGCACCCAGATGAGCCCGGCCGGCATGGTATCCGTCGAAATGCCCAGCGCAATCGAAAGGGAAGCCGCCGTTCCCATCAGGTATTGCCCCGGAGCCCCAATATTAAAAAGTCCCGTTTTGAACGCTACCGCTACCGAAAGCCCTGTCAAAATCAGCGGCGTTGCCCGGAACAGCATGTTCCCGAAATTCACCATATTAAAGCCAAAGCTCAGCGCTCCGCTGCTGTCTCTTCCGGTACTGAAAATCCCGAAAAAGACCAGTCTGATTCCGTCCACCAGGCCCTGCGCGGAAATTTCGTTGCTCTGAATGCCGACAAAAACAACAATCAGCGTTCCGACGAGCATACCGATCAAGATAGAAATCAGTGCGGAAACAACACTCTGCGCGCTTTCACGCTCTAACCATTTTTGTCTTCCCGTCTTGGGATCAATTCGATACATTCTGCCCGTCCTCCTTTCCGCTGCGTTTTGCGCCGGACATATAAAGTCCGAGCTCCTGCGCATCAATCTCCTTTGGATCCAGTTCCCCCGTGATCTCTCCTTCGTACATTACAAGGATTCGATCTGCAAGGCTCATAACCTCATCCAGTTCCAGTGAAACAAGCAGTACCGCCTTCCCCTGATCTCTTTCCGATACAAGCTGCCCGTGAATGTATTCAATCGCTCCCACATCCAGGCCTCTCGTCGGCTGCACCGCAATAATCAAAGGTTCATTTCGATCCAGTTCGCGCGCAATGATCGCCTTCTGCTGATTGCCTCCCGACATGCTCCTCGTAACAGTAACCGGGCCCTGACCGGAACGGATATCGTAATCCTCTATCAGCCGTTCCGCGTACTGACGGACCGCTCCGAAACGGATCAGTCCGAAATGTTCAAATTCCGGTTCCCGAAACCGCTGCAGCACGAGATTCTGCTCCAGTGTGTACGAAAGGACCAGCCCATGTTTATGCCGATCTTCCGGGATATGGCTCATCCCCGCAAGACTTCTTTTCCGGATTCCGGCCTTGGAAATATCTTTTCCGCACAGACAAATCCGTCCGCTGCTCGCCTTCTCCAGTCCTGTGATTCCCTGGATCAATTCCGTTTGTCCGTTCCCGTCGATTCCCGCGATGCATACAATTTCACCCTGACGGACTTCAAAGGAGACCTCATGCACCGCATCGTTTTTGTGTATTCTGGACGGCACGCAGAGCTTCTCCACAGAAAGGACGACTTCGCCCGGCACTGCCGATTTTTTTCTCACTTCAAGCTGTACCGGCCGTCCCACCATCATCGTCGAAAGCTGCTGCTTTGTCACCTCTGAAGTGTTCACCGTACCGATACATTTTCCTTTATGCAGTACCGTAACACGATCCGATACTGCCATAATCTCATTCAATTTATGTGTAATAAAGAGGATCGACTTTCCCTCTCGGGCGAATCCCCTCATAATTTCCATCAGTTCATCGATCTCCTGCGGTGTCAGTACCGCAGTCGGTTCGTCAAAAATAAGGATTTCGTTCTCACGGTACAACATTTTCAGGATCTCTACCCGCTGCTGCATCCCGACCGTAATATCCTCTACTTTTGCGTCCAGATCGACCTTAAGGCCGTACCTCTCGGAAAGCTCCGTCACCTTCTTTCGAGCCTCTTTTCGCTGCAGAAATCCCATTTTTGTAGTTTCTGCTCCCAGGATAATATTATCCAACACTGTAAAGACTTCGATTAACTTAAAATGCTGATGCACCATTCCGATCCCGAGCGCAGTCGCATCGTTCGGATTATTAATTTTTACTTCTTCCCCGTTTTTCCGGATGTCTCCCTGCTCCGGCTGATAAAGGCCGAATAAGACGCTCATCAAAGTGGATTTCCCCGCACCGTTTTCGCCGAGAAGCGCGTGGATTTCTCCTTTTCTTAACTGAAGCGTGATATCGTCATTCGCCACAATTCCGGGAAACTCCTTCCGGATATGGTTCATTTCTATTACATATTCTGATGCTGCCATTCTGTTTTCCTTCATTATCTACAAAAAGGGGGAATACATCTATTCCCCCTTTTATACCGGTAATTCCCGTTTTTATTTTACATGGAACCTACTTTACAAAGGTAACATGCTCCCATGTATTTGCCGACGGATCGGCAACTTCTGTGTTATCAACAACAAGATCTCCGCTCTTGAGCTTCTCGAACAATGTGTTGTACTCGTCCACTGTCCAGTTCTCGAACTTCCATGTGTCTGTCGGGATTCCGACTCTGCCGTCCGCAGCACCGAGTGTAACGCACTTGCCGCCGAACTCATCCCACTTATCCGCATAAAGCGCTGCGCAGACATCCTTAACGGAACCCGCAAGGTCCTTCGTTGCAGATGTGATTACTGTATCCGAAAGATCCGACTGATCGGTATCCACACCAACTACAAAAGCATCATTCGCGGAAGCTGCCGCAAATGCAGACTGGTACATCGAACCGCCGCACTCAAAGATAACTTCTGTTCCGGCCTGGTACCAACCGTTCAGCATCGCCTGAAGGTCCGGAGAAGCGGAGTAATTTGAACCATATTCCCAGCTGTACTTCATCTCAACATCGACACCCTTTTCTGCTGCCGCTGCTTCTGCACCCTGAACAAATCCGTATCCGAAACGGATGCACGCAGGGTTTGTTCCGCCGCCGCCGCCGGAGAATCCGAGCTTTGTGAGACCTTCCATAACAACTGCGTAACCTGCAAGGTAACCGGCCTGTTCTTCCTGATAAACAACCGCTGCTACATTCGGAAGCGGCTGATCGTTATCGTCTGTCAGTGTCCAGCCATCGATGAACAGGAACTTTGTGTCCGGATAAGCAACCGCCGCTTCCTGAAGCGCTGTTCCCTGAAGGAATCCCGCTGCTACAACGATCTTCGCGCCAGCGTCCGCAGCTGATGTCATCGCATCGAGTCTGTCTGCGTCTGTTGCTTCGTTTCCGTTTGCCGGCTGGTAATACTTGTAGGAGAGACCGTTCTCATACGCATATCCCTTTACGCCATTCCAAGTAAACTGGTTGAAAGATGCATCCTTCAGCTGACCGATGTCTGTTACAAACGCCAGTTCATAAGTGCCATCCTCGGAAGTCATCGTATCCGGAATCGAATCATAATCCGTTACGGTGTTTCCGCCCTCTGTCTCCGTATCTCCGCCGCCGCAGGCAACGAGTCCGAAAACCATGACAAGGGTAAGTAAAACAACTAATACTTTTTTCATGTGTTCCTCCTAATATGATTCACATTTTGAAATAAGATTTATGACCATATTATAACGCACCGCACCCCGATTGAAAAGTGGTTTTGCCAACTTAATACAGTTCCGGCCGTCTGTTTTTCATCAGCGGAAGCTGTTCCCGCACCTCTTCGATCCGGTCAAAATCGATGTCGGCGTAAAGGATCTGCGGTTTCTCATCCGCATGAGCGATAAATGTGCCCCACGGATCCGCCACGCAGGAATTTCCGTAAGCAACATAAGAAGACTCCTCACAGCGTGCCGGCGCACAGGCTGCGAAGAAGATCTGATTATCCATCGCGCGCACCCGCATTGTGATATCCCAGTGGGCCGGTCCCGTTGTCATATTGAAAGAAGCCGGAAGGAAAACAATCTTCGCACCTTCCAGTGCCATTTTTCGAATCAGCTCCGGAAATCTTACATCAAAGCAGATCGCGACACCCATTTTTCCGTATTCCGTATCGAAAACCGTACTGCTGTCACCCGGCGTAAGCGTTTCGGATTCCATAAACTTGATTTTCCCCGGCACATTAATATCGAAAAGATGTGCCTTACTATGCTTCGCAATGATGTTTCCCTGCCGATCAAATACAAAACAAGTGTTATAAACCTTTCCGTCCGCTCTCCGCTCCGGAATCGATCCGCCGACAAGGTAAATCCCATGCTCCTTCGCCCACTCGGACATCATTTTCACCGTTTCTCCGTCCTCCGGCTCCGAATACGGCCCGAAACACTTATTGGTATAAGGGCAGTTCCAGATTTCCGGCAGAACCACAATCTGCGCCCCTCCGGCTGCTGCTTCCGCCACCAGCCCCGCCGCAATCCGCTGATTTTCGGCTTTATTCTTTTCCATCGTTTTCTCACGCGAGCCTAACATCTGACAAAGTGCTATTTTGAGCATATGCATGACCTCCTTTTTTCTCTTAATCTCATTGTAACATATCCCATTTGCTTTTCAAACAAAAAATATGTGGTATAGAATAACTCAAAGATGCAAAATGTATGGGAAACGGCTGTTATTTTGAAATTATATTCAGAAAACAGCGGGAAAGGATAAACCCTAATGAAAATCACCCTGAATCCCGATCCGGAAATCGTAAAAACCGTGCAGGAAGGACTCCGAAGGACGGGCGGTTACTGTCCGTGCCGGCTGCAGCGGACCGAGGAGAATAAATGCATGTGCCAAGAATTTCGGGAGCAGATTGCCGACCCCGATTTTGAAGGTTTCTGTCACTGCATGCTCTATTATAAATCCCTTTCGGACTGAATCGACAGATTCAAGCCTTGAAAAGGAAGCCGGCCCCTTCGGCAGACAGGGGCAGATTCTCTGAAAGCATACTGAGATAACGATAGAATCAAGAGTGGGGTATCGTATCGATGGATATAGGATATAGGATGTAAAGAAAGGACAAGGATAAAATGAAAGAGATTACATTAAAAACACTTAATTTCGAAGAAGAGGTACTTCGGTCCGATCAGCCGGTTCTCGTAGACTTCTGGGCATCCTGGTGCGGACCGTGCCAAGCGCTCGCCCCTGTCATCGAGGAAATTTCGGACGAGTATGCGGGCAGGCTGAAGGTCGGAAAGGTCAATGTCGATGAAGAGCCCGCGCTCGCTATGCAGTACGGCATCGCCAGCATCCCAACCCTTCTTCTTTTCCAAGACGGAAAACCGGTAAAAACCGCCATCGGTTACCGGCCGAAAGCGGAACTTCAAGAGGAGCTTCTCTCCGAACTTTGAGAACGCTAAAACATTAAAAATCCTTTCGGATGCTGCTCGCGGCTGCTCCGAAAGGATTTTTTTCGCTCATTTGCAGTTTTATTCCGCCAGATACTGCTTCAAAAAAAGCAGCGCCTCCTTGTATCCTTCAAATCCAAGGCCTGTATAAGTTTTCAGGCAAGCTTCCCGGACATAGGATATTTGCCGAAAGTGCTCCCGCTCCTCCACTTTGGAAAGATGGACTTCCACCGTCGGGATCTCAACCGCAGAGAGCGCATCCAAAATGGCAATGCTGGTGTGTGTA
>CAKQWL010000166.1 GCA_934278965.1 uncultured Clostridia bacterium
ATCTTGCTGGTTGCGTGCCGTGTGAACGCGAGAAGCACCTCCTCGGACGGAATCCCGCATCCATTATCCGTTACACGAAGATAGGCTTTCCCGCCGTTTCGAATTTCAATGGTTATCGCCGACGCACCGGCATCAACCGCATTTTCCACAAGCTCTTTTACAACCGAAAGCGGCCGTTCCACCACCTCGCCGGCGGCAATTTTATCAGCCACAACTTTGTCAAGAACTCGAATCATAATTCTCTCCTCTTTATTTTCTGGCAAGCTCCTGCAGTTCCTCCAGAACAGCAATCGCCTGCGATGGTGTAATTTCCATCAAATCTATTGTTTTCAGTCTTTCAATGGCCGCATTCTCTTCCTGTGAGAAGAACGACAGCTGTACCGGAGCCGCTGCTTCTTCGGTTTCCGTCTTGGTTTTCATCCCGGACGAAATAGTCGTACGGCTTTCCTCTCCGCATTCCAATTCAGCAAGCTTACTTTCGGCCATTCGAAGAACGCTTCCCGGGACACCCGCCAACTTAGCGACATGAATCCCGTAACTGCGTGAAGCGCTTCCCGGAACAATTTTATGTAAAAACAAAATATCCCCATTGACCTCGGCTACATCCACATTGAGATTACGCAGCCCTGGAAGCTCATTTTCCAGCGCCGTCAGTTCATGATAATGCGTAGCAAACAGGGTACGAATCTGTCTTCCCGGCGTGCACAAATAAGAAGCCGCCGCCCACGCAATGGATAATCCGTCATAGGTGGAGGTGCCTCTTCCGATTTCATCCAGCAGGACCAGAGAGCGGTCGGTCGCACTGGCAAGAATATAAGAAAGCTCACTCATCTCTACATAAAAAGTAGATTGTCCCTGTGCCAAATTATCCGATGCCCCGATTCTTGTAAAGATTCGGTCCACAACTCCGATCTTAGCTTCCTCACAAGGTACAAAGCATCCCGCCTGCGCCATCAATACGATTAAAGCCGTTTGTCTCATATAAGTGGATTTTCCGGCCATATTCGGACCCGTAATCAAAAGGAGCGAGGTATCTTTTCCATTCAGATAAAGATCGTTTGAAACAAAGATACCATCCTTTACTGTTTGTTCGATGACAGGATGCCGTCCGCCCTGGATTCGGATTTCCCGGTCATCCGCGATCAGCGGTTTCACATAACCGAGCTTGGCACTGGCTTCCGCAAAAGAAACAAGTGCGTCCAAATCCGCGATAGTATGCGCCGTCTGCTGAAGCTGCGGAATGGACTGCTTTACAGTGTTCCGTACTTCGCAGAACAGCTCGTATTCCAACTGATTAATCTTCGTTTCGGCGTTCAGCACCAGACCTTCCGTCTCTTTCAACTCCGGTGTAATAAAACGCTCGCAGTTCACCAGTGTCTGTTTTCGGATATAATTCTCCGGAATTTGATCGTAATATGATTTCGTTACTTCCAAAAAATAGCCGAAAACTTTGTTGAATCCGACCTTGAGATTTTTGATTCCGGTTCGTTCGCGTTCGGAAGCCTCCAGTCCCGCGATCCATTTCTGCGCATCCCGGATCGACAGTTTCAATTCATCCAGCTGTTCGGAGTATCCCTCTTGAATAATGCCGCCCTCTTTAATCGTAAATGGCGGATCCTCTGTAATCGCC
>CAKQWL010000167.1 GCA_934278965.1 uncultured Clostridia bacterium
CTATCTATCTGTCTGTATCAAAATAGAACGATCGGAAAAGAAAAATGACATACGGAAAATATGACATCATTATTATCGGGGCCGGAGCATCCGGGATGGCTGCGGCCAGTGCGGCGCTCACTCGGAATCCGTCCCTGCACATTCTGCTTCTGGAAAAAAAAGAAGTGCCGGGGAAAAAGCTTTCGGCAGCCGGAAACGGTCGGTGCAACATTACAAACAAAGCATGCCCGGATTATCCGGATACCGAGAAATTCCTTCGGGAGAATGGAATTTATCTGCGCGAGGAAGAGGAAGGAAGAATGTATCCGTACTCGGGAAGGGGCGGACAGGTCACAGCCTCTTTTACCCGGAAAATCCAGCGGATGGGCGCGGAAATCCTCTGCGGTGAGACGGTCCTTGCGGTGGAAACCGTTCCGGGCGGTGGGTTTTCCGCCGAGACGGCATCTGGGCATTCCTTTCTCTCGAAGATCCTGATCCTCGCGTGCGGAGGAAAAGCCGCACCGCAGTACGGCACAAGCGGTGACGGGTTTGTCTGGGCAAAGAAGCTCGGACACCGGGTTTCCAGACTGGCGCCGGTGTTGACTCCGCTGGTCCTGGAGCGATATCCGGGGAAAGTGCTTCACGGTGTACGCGCCAAGGCCGACGCGGTGATCTTGAAGAACGGAAAACCGCTTGCCGCGGAGCGCGGTGAGATCCAGTTTACCGAGGAGGGAATTTCCGGGATTGCGGTGTTTAATCTCAGCCGGTATGTCAAATTGGAGTCCGGTGAGAATCCGCGGGAAGGGATGCGAAAGTACGAAATACAATTGGATTTTTTCCCCGAGCTGACCGTTTCGGATTTGGTTTCGCTGCTGACCGAAAGGGCGGCCGACGGTATCCGAAAAGGGGAACTGCTCTGTACATTGACGGACGATCGGCTGGCAGAGGCTGTTCTGCGGTCCATGGGGGAAGAAGATTTTTCATTGACACAGATGGCGTCCTGCTTGAAAGAATTTCGATTCCGTGTTTCAAATACAGGAGGCTGGAAGGCGGCACAGTGTACGGCCGGCGGGGTGCTTTTGTCGGAGGTCCATCCGGAGACTTTTGCCTCTGAACGGCATTGCGGACTTTATTTTGCAGGCGAAATACTGGATTATGACGGACCTTGCGGCGGGTATAATCTAAACCACGCATGGAGGACCGGAAGAAAGGCAGGCAGCGCGGCAGCGGAGTTATTATGTATCGAATCAGCGGAATCAGAACAGCAATAAGGGACGATCGGAAAACCATTCGGAAAAAAATTGAAAAAAGGATCGGAAAATACGGGAAGGGATTGAAAATACAGGAAATCACCATTGTAAAAGAATCCTTGGATGCGCGAGATAAGACGAAGATTACATGGGTATACACCGTGGATTTTCGAACGGAACCGAAAGCCAATCTGCCGCTGCCGGAGGGAGGAGAACAGCCGTATCGGCTGCCTCCGAGCGGGACCTTGCCTTGTACCGAAAGACCTGTTGTCTGCGGATTTGGACCGGCGGGGATGTTCTGTGCGCTGATCCTCGCGGAAGCCGGATATCGTCCGATTGTTTTGGAGCGGGGAAAGAGAACGGCCGAACGTGTGCGTGATGTCGAGCGGTTCTGGCAGGAGGGCATTTTGGATGCGGAATCCAATGTGAAGTTCGGTGAAGGCGGCGCGGGTACCTTTTCAGACGGGAAATTAGTGAGCGGGATTCGGGATCCGCGGGTGCGGAAGGTCCTTCATGAATTTGTAGAAGCCGGAGCAAAAGAAGAAATTCTGTATCGGCAAAAACCGCATGTTGGTACCGATCAGCTGCGACGGATTGTCGTAAATCTTCGGGAGAAAATTCTCCGATACGGGGGAACGGTCTTGTTTTCGACGCGACTCGAAGAGGTTGAAATAACAAACGGTGCGGTTTCGGCGGCGATCGTATCCTCCGGAAGTGCAAGGCAAAGAATTGAAACTAATGCGGTAATCCTTGCGGTCGGTCACAGTGCGCGGGATACGATGCGGAAGCTTTATTCACAGGGTCTTCAAATGGAACAAAAACCGTTTTCGATCGGTGTACGGATTGAGCATTCGCAGAAAGCGATTGATACGGCGCAGTACGGCGCGCCGCACGAGGTGCTTGCGCTTCCTCCGGCGGAGTATAAATTATCGCACCGAAATGAAGACGGAAGAGGCGTTTATACCTTCTGCATGTGCCCGGGCGGCACGGTGATCGCAGCGGCATCGCAGAACGGGATGAGCGTAACAAACGGAATGAGTTACAGCGCACGCGACGGGGCAAACGCGAACAGCGCCCTGCTGGTGGATGTGCGGCCGTCTGATTTTGAGACGGATCATCCGCTTGCGGGCATATCGTTTCAGGAACGGTATGAACGGCTGGCTTTTGAGAACGGAAGCGGCGTGCTTCATCTGCCGAATTCCTCTTGGGGAGAATTCAAATCTGCGTCCGGAGACGGTATGCGTGTCCGGAATTCGATTCCGAAGTTTGCCTCGGAGGCGATGCTCGAGGCCATGCCGCATCTCGCCCGAAAATTAAAGGGATTTGATGACGCGGATGCCCGCGTAACGGCCGTAGAAAGCCGAAGCTCATCTCCGGTCCGGATTCCGCGGAATGAAGCCTTTGAATCCAATTGGAAAGGCCTCTACCCTGCCGGTGAAGGAGCCGGATACGCAGGCGGAATCGTATCGGCGGCCTCGGACGGAATACGCGTTGCGGAGGCTTTCATCCGAAAGTACCAAAAAATTATACAGTCAGAGGGGAAAACAACGTGAAAAGAAGTGTAAATATTTTCTTGGCGGCTGCCCTGATCGTATCGGGCGCTGCATTCGGACCGTCCTTTTCGGTGTTTGCGGCGGAGGCGGAAGCGCAGGAGGCATCGCTTTATCATGTGATGCCGGCGGGGCGGTATGACCTTTTTTCAAATTATGAAGATGGCTACGAGCTTTTTGTGGATCCGGGCATGGAAGTGGATATGAGATATGCCGGGATTGCGGCAGTTCTTGAAAATGAGACCAAAAGGATCGAAATTTACTGCCAGAGTCTTTCCGGACTCAGCCGGGCGGGGTATATCAATTATTCCAACCGGTTTCTGCAGAATCAAGAGGATCATTACGGCATTGTGCAGCAGACGGAAGAGATCCGGGGACGTTCGGTACATGTGACAGCATGGGAACGAAAGAAACTTGCGCGCGTTGAAAATGATAAGAATTATTATGTCTGCCTGGATATTCCGGATGGAAATAATATTTATACAATTTTGGTAAAATCCTCTCTGCCAATCGGAGAAAATGGAGGATACCGTTATCTGGCAGAAAATTTTTCGACGATGCGTGCGAAGAAGAGCGGTTATGTCCGAATCTCGGAAACCGTATCGGAAAGTGCTGAGAGGTGGAATGAGGAAACGCGCGGTTTCTATCAAAAGTATTTTAATGAGCCGGAGTCGCTTTCTTGGGGAATTTTTGAGCCGAATATCGATTATCAGGGGACATACGAAAAATTGGAGCAGTATGAGGCGTACCTCGATTACGCTTTTCCGGTGCTTCTGAGTTACACCGAGGTAAAAAATACTTCTGTGGACGCGGTGCGAAGCCGGCTTTCGGCAGCTTATGAAAGGGGAAAAGTTCTGGAATTGACCCTCCAGACTTCTCAGGCCGAGAACAATATGGTGTATGAGATTCTGGACGGGAAGTACGATTCGTATCTTCGGGCGTATGCCGAGGTGATCCGGGAGTTCGGACATCCGGTACTGTTCCGTCTCTTCAATGAGATGAATGGAGATTGGTGTCCGTATTCGGCGTACAACACTTCGAGAGATACCCAGATTTTCTGTGAAGCGTACCGGTATATTTATTCCATCTTTGAAGAGAGCGGAGCGAATGAGAATACGCTTTGGGTGTGGAATCCAAACTCCGTTTCCTATCCGAACTTTGATTGGAACCATGCACTGATGTATTATCCCGGAGATGAGTATGTTGATATCATCGGAATGACGGCATACAATACCGGCACTTACTACAGCGGGGAAAAATGGCAGTCCTTCGGCGAGCTTTATGACGCAATGTACCGCAGCTACTGCGAGTGGTTCACACAGCCGTTCATGATCACAGAGTTTGCGTCTTCCAGTGTCGGAGGAGATAAGGCTGCTTGGATGACGGATATGTTTTCGAAAATCAAGTCTTACGGGAAGGTCCGGCTGGCGGTCTGGTGGGACGGATGTGACCGGGATGCGGATGGGAATATCGCGAGACCGTATTTCCTGGATGAGACACCGGAAACGCTGGAAGTCTTTCGGAAAGGGATTATAAAACCATGGAATACGGATGTTTACGCATAAGAGGAGGATTCGGAGGAGAATCGAAGCAGAAAGAGAGCAAGAAAAAAAGAGGCTTTGGAAGCCTCTTTTTTATACTTTTTCAAGTCGGATGGCAGCATCTGCTCAGCGGTGAATCTTTGCCCTCAGCTTTGTGAGCGCCTTCTTTTCGATCCTGGAAACATAAGAACGACTGATTCCAAGTTCCTGTGCGACCTCACGCTGCGTACGGATCTCCTCGCCATACAGACCGTAACGCCTTGTAATGACGAGCTTTTCGCGCTCATCCAGTTCTGAGGCGACCGCCAGGTACAAGGCCGAAACCTGCATTTTAAGATTGATATCGTCAATGATTGCGTCCTGATCTGTGCCGAGGATGTCATTGAAGCTGATTTCGTTGCCGTCCTTGTCGGTACCCAGCGGTTCGTTCAGAGAAATTTCACTTTTGTTTTTTTTGGAGGAACGTATACTCATGAGTATCTCATTCTCGATGCATTTGGCGGCATAAGTGCCGAGCCTCGTGCTTCGTCTGCTGCTGTATGTATTCACTGCTTTTATCAGTCCGATGGTTCCTATGGAAATCAGATCATCCGGGCTGCAGGCTGTCACGGTGTATTTCTTTGCAATATGCGCTACCAGCCTGAGGTTGCGTTCGATGAGTACCTTCTTTGCTTCCTCGTCGCCCGTCCGGTACAGAGACAGATAATACTCCTCTTCGTGTTCGGAAAGAGGCATCGGAAAGGAATCGCTCATATATGTAACCCCCTCTGCTTGCTTTTCACTATATGCAGTGCAGAGAGGGAAAGTGCCTGGACGGACAGAAATAGGCCTGTTCCTTTTCCTGTCAGGATTCGAATTTATTTTTCGAACGAAAGGCAGTCGGTGCACTGATCCATGGAAGGATTCTTCTCGTGTGTTCCGATTGCGATGCAGTCCAGTGTGCAGTGGTTGCTGTTTCCGCAGTGATGCTTGCATACATCAACGGAACAGCGGATGCTGTTGTTATACTTTTCCATTTTAGTACCTCCTGAAATTTTAGTACGAAACTATTTTGCCCGACTTCCAAAAAAATATGAAAAAAATCATCGAATAATCACATTCGAAGGAGGATATTGGCTTGTTTTCATGCATGAAAAATGCTAAAATTATAAAGACTGTATTCAAGGGGGATAAAAAGAAAAAAGGAGGAGAGATGTCTATGCGGAACAGGGGAATTTATGGATATCAAAAAAATATCAAAAGCAGAGCGCCCGCGTGAAAAACTGATGCGGGAAGGTCCACAGTTCTTATCGGACACGGAGCTTATTGCGGCGCTGATCGGTACCGGAACAAGAACACTCTCGGTACTGGAATTGGCGGATCGGATTGTCGGTCTGGACCGGCGAGGGCTTTTATTTTTAGCGGATTGTGTCCCGGAGGAACTTTGCGCGCTTTCCGGAATCGGGGCGGCGAAAGCCTGTCAGCTTTCGGCGGCAATCGAAATCGGGAAGAGGATCGCGAAACGACCAAAGGACGGCGGGTACCGGATCTCCTACGCGGATGAAGCGGCGGAACTTGTGATGGAGGAGCTGAAAAATCTGCGGCGAGAGATTTTCATGGTGATTTTACTCTCCGTGAGAGGAGAAGTCCTTGCTACGGAGAAAGTTGCGGAAGGGGATATCAACGCGGCGGCCGTTCATGCGCGGGATGTTTTCGGGACGGCGGTGCGCAGGAATGCGTTTGCGGTGATCCTGGTACACAACCACCCGAGCGGTGATCCGTCTCCCAGCGGAGCGGATATCGAAACAACGAAAAGACTGATCGAAGCAGGAGAGCTTCTCGGAGTTCGCGTTTCCGACCATATTATTATCGGAAACGGTCGATATTACAGCTTTAAGGAAAACAAAATAATGTGATTTTATAAAAAAGAGCGAATATAGAATTTGGAGGAAGAAGAAGGATATGTGCTTTTTTTCGGCAAGGGACATGGGAATTGATTTAGGAACAGCGAATACATTGATTTATTTGAGTGATAAGGGAATCGTTCTCGCGGAACCTTCTGTTATTGCCAAGGACAATGTTACGAAAGAAACAATCGCGGTCGGACAGGAAGCGAAGGAAATGATCGGAAAAGCACCGGGGAATATTTCCGTAGTGCGGCCGCTTCAGGAC
>CAKQWL010000168.1 GCA_934278965.1 uncultured Clostridia bacterium
TCTGTGTGTTTGACAACTCAAAGCGCCGCAGCGGAGTCGGAGCAAGGCTGATGGAAGCCATGTTAAAAGCGGCTGAATCCAGCGGGGCCCGGATGGTCGTTTTGGAAACGCAGACCTGCAATGAAAACGCGATCGCGTTTTATAAGAAGAACGGATTTACGATCATTGGTTTTGACCTGTATTCGTATTCCAACACGGACCCGGAGCGGCACGAAGTTCGGATCGAGATGGGAAAGAAATTAAACGACCTCTCCTGAGGTACGCTGCTATCGGTCGTTGCCGAAAGTCCGCCGTGATTGAATTGCGGCGGATTTTTCTATGACTTTTCTTGAGCTGGGGCTGGTTTTATGCTATACTGCTTGCAATAAATGGAAAATCACAGGAGTAAAAATATGATTAAGCTGACAGAAATAACGGAAGAGAATTGGATGGCCGTAGCGTCCCTGACCGTAAAAGAAAAGCAGAAAGGGTATCTGGCACCGGCCATCGGGATTATTGCCCGGGGGTATGTATATAGAAACTGTAATGCCAAGGTGATGGTCATCGAACAGGACAATACCGTTATCGGCGTAGCGCTTGTAAGAGAATTCACGGACGAACCCTTGGGATACGACCTGCAGCAGTTTATGATTGACGGACGCTACCAAGGCAAAGGATACGGGTCGGCCGCGCTGGCACTGATTCTGGACGCATTGCGGGCGGAAGGACATTATGACCATGTTGAAGTCTGCGTGAAAAAGGAAGATGCGGAAGCTATCCATCTTTATGAGAAGCACGGCTTTGTCGATTCGGGGTATGTGGATGAAGAGGCTCCGGATTCACGGAATCTGATCTGTCAGCTCTTCTGACGCAAAAGCAGCCGCTGCGAGGACGCGGCCAGAATTGAAAATTGATTTATTAACAGAGGAAAATAGAAATGTATTCGTTTTTGCTTGCACTGATTTATATTGCCTTTATCAGTCTCGGACTGCCGGATTCCCTTTTGGGTGCCGGATGGCCGGTGATGCATGTTGAGCTTGGTGTACCGGTATCCTTTATGGGGATTGTTTCGATGGTCATCTCCGGGGGGACGATTGTTTCCAGTCTTTTTTCGGATAAGCTGACACGGAAATTTGGTACCCGGATCGTAACGGTAGCCAGTGTGTTTTTGACGGTTCTTGCACTGTTCGGCTTTTCATTTTCAAACTCTTTCCGGATGCTGCTCCTGTTTGCTGTTCCTTACGGACTGGGAGCCGGCGCCATTGATGCTGCGCTCAACAACTATATTGCGCTTCACTATAAAGCGCGGCACATGAGCTGGCTGCACTGCTTTTGGGGAGTCGGTACGATCGTCAGTCCGTTTATCATGAGCTATGCATTGACGAACCGGACCTGGAACAGCGGATATCGAACGGTCGGGCTGATTCAGCTTGCCATCGCAGTTCTTCTGCTGGTCACGCTTTCGGTGTGGAAGGTGAATAAGACGGCAGCGGAGGAGACCGCCAAAAGCGTGGGGCTCTTCGAAGCCCTCAAAATCCGGGGCGTACCGTTTCTGCTGCTTGGCTTCTTTGCCTATTGCGCGGCGGAGGCGACGGCGATGCAGTGGGCCAGTACCTACTTTGTTGAAGTCAAGGGACTGGCGGCAGATCGGGCCGCCAGCTTTGCGGCGTTGTTTTATATCGGTATTACTGTCGGTCGATTTGTCAGCGGCTTTATTACCGATAAGCTCGGTGACCGCAAAATGATCCGGATCGGGACCGGGATCCTGATTGGCGGTATTTTGATGCTGCTGCTTCCCACCGATTCTTACATAGCGGCTTTGATAGCTTTCGTGGTGATCGGCTTCGGGTGCGCGCCGATTTATCCGTGCATTATTCATGCCACGCCGAATAACTTCGGGGCCGAAAATTCAGGAGCCATTATCGGTATTCAGATGGCGAGCGCTTATGTGGGCTCGACCTTTATCCCGCCGGTTTTCGGGTGGCTAGGCCATGCAATCGGTTTTGCCGTCATGCCGGTTTACCTGCTTCTTTTCTTTGCTTTAATGATTGTTATGGTTGAAATGACATTCCGCCTTACGGGGAAAAACAAACCGGCCGCCGATGAGGGAGCCCAATAATATGGATAAACAGGG
>CAKQWL010000169.1 GCA_934278965.1 uncultured Clostridia bacterium
TCATAATTTTCAGCAGTGAATGACGGCATTCTGCTGATCCGGGTGCTTCCGGCAAGGCGGGAGCGGACGCAGATCGGAAAGAGCGGTTTCGACGCTCCAGTAGAAGTTTTCCTTTCCGATAAATTCGTCAAGATCGGAGCGCTCCATCATTCGGTAAGCTTTGGCAGGGAGCCCGCAGACCGCGACATCGATTCCTCTGCGCCGGAGCGAAGCGATCAGATCGCGGAATGTCTGGGCACAGGAAATATCAATATTGGAGACGCCGCGCATGGAGAGGAGCAGTGTGTCGGTGCCGTTCAGCGAAAGCTCAATGTCTTCAATGCTTTGGGTATTCGCAAAGATCATAGGGCCTGTAATATAAGCGACCATCGCGTTTTGATAACGGTCGAGAAGCTTCGGATCTTGAATTCCGAGTCGGGACATATCAACCCTGCCGTAGTTGATTTCGATAAAGGAGAGTCTGGAAACCAGGAAAACGAGGCCGATCAGAACACCGATGGCGATCGCGGTGGTCAGGTCAAAGAGGATCGTCGCCAGCATGGTCGCAGTAAATTCAATCATCGCACCTTTGAAATGGTGGGAAAAAATGTAGCGGATCGCTTCCCATTCGTTCATGCGGAATGCCGTCACCATCAGGACACCGGCCAGCGCCGCCATCGGGATCCGGGACATAACCGGGGCCAGCAGGAACATGGAGATCAAAAGGCCGATTGCATGGAAAATCCCGGTCAGCCGCGTTTGGGCGCCGGATCGGATCGCGACACTCGTGCGTGCAATCGCGGCGGTAGCCGGAATGCCGCCGAAAAACGGAAGCAAAATATTGCCGACGCCCTGCGCAATCAGTTCCTGATTGCTGTTCAGGCGGATACCGGTCATGTGCGCCGCACTTGCACCGCAGAGAAGGCTTTCAATCATTCCGAGGGCTGCGATACTGACGGCGGGTGTCAGAAGCGGCGTAATCCGGCTGAGTGAGAGCATGGAAAAATGAAGACTCTGCTCCGGAAGGAGTGTTTTCGGAATTTCGCCGACAACAGCGACATCCAGGCCGGCAAAAATAGAGAAGGCGGTTGCAAGAATGATACTGAGGAGCGACGCGGGAACGACGGCATTCCATTTTTTAGGAAATACCAGCATAAAGACAACCACGAACAGACCGATGCCGAGGGAGACCGGATCCGGGCGGAAGCCGAGCCTTGTGTAGCTGAGAAGCTTGGCGGCGGCGGAAGTGCCTTCACTGACCGTGCCGAAAAAGTTGTCGATTTGTCCGAGTGCAATGATGACCGCAATGCCGGAGGTAAATCCGGTGATAACTGGAGAAGGGATGAAGGCGGTCAGCTTTCCGAGGTGAAGGATTCCGGCAAGAAAAAGTAAAATTCCCGCGAGCAGAGTGGCGATGAAAACACCCTCCATTCCGTAATGAACGACCAAAGAAGTGAGGATGGCGGCCATCGCGCCGGTTGGTCCCGAGATCTGGTAATAACCGCCTGCCAGCAGGCTCATGACAAGGCCTGCAATGATGGCGGTAATCAGCCCTGCGGCCGCATCTGCGCCGGAGCTGACACCAAACGCCAATGCCAGTGGAAGCGCAACGGCGGCTACCGTCAATCCGGCCAAAAGGTCTTTGGAAAGTTTCGAGGCATTATATCCCTGAAATTCCTGTTTCAATCCGTTCAAAAAATCCTGAATCATGATAAGTAGTGTCCTCCTCATTTCTGCGTTCGCGTATAATGTACCATCATAGCAAATCTAAAGAAGGGTTTCAATAAGAATGAGAAAATCGAAATAGTGTGAAAACGGTTCGAAAAATGACGAAACCTGTCCGTATTTGATGGCAGTACAGCATTGACCCGAAGGGGAAGAAGAGGGTAGGATAGAAGAGCAGGAAATAGATACCAGATATGAGAAAAGATAAAAAGACTTAAAAGCTCTTCTATAAAAGAGGAAGGAAATTTCGAAGGAAAATTTGAAATGGTGTAAAAATGGTATAAAAGGAGGAAAGAAAGAGATTGGAGACAGCAAGACCGACGGTTCAAACGGAATCCTGTAAAGGGTGCGGCCTTTGTGTGCCGGTTTGTCCGCAGAAAATATTGACGATTGACGAAATTTATATCAATAAAAACGGGTATCATCCCGTAACTCAGACCAATCGCAAAGCATGCACCAGCTGCAGAAGCTGTATCTGCATTTGTCCGGCGGCAGCGGTTGCGCTCGCGTGATGTGCCGGCCGCGCCGTCGGATTTGCCAAAGGCCCGGCTAAAAGCGATCCAGGAGCCGGTGCAGGAGCTGATTCAGGATCCCGGCGATCGGTACGGCAAGGATCATGAAGAGTACACCCCCGTAGTATCCGGTAATACTGACGGCGAGAAGCACAAAAAGGGGATGAAGGCCGGTGGTGCGGCCGACAATTTTCGGATAAATAAAATTGCAGTCCGCCTGCTGCACCAGGAACAGGAGAAAGACAGCGCCGGCGCCAAACCCGGGTCCGTGGGATAGTGCACCGGCTGCGAAGGCCGGAATCATACCGATCAGCGGGCCGAAGTACGGAATGATATTGGTAATCCCCGCAAAGCAGCCGATCAGGACGGCTAGGGGGAGTCCGTAAACGGAGAGCGCGATAGAGGAAAGCAGGGCCACGATCAGTGCGTCCGTCACAGCACCGCGGAGAAAGAGAGACAGGACGCGGTCTGTATCGGAAAGAAATTCCGAAAAAAGTGCGTGTGCTTTCTGCGGCAAAAGTAAATGCAGAAGCTTGCGCCAGAGATGACTGAAAAAGTCGCGGTCCTTGAGCAGGTAAATGCTGACGACGACCCCGAGGAAGAAGGTGACAGCGCTGCTGCCGATACGCAGGATGGTGTGGTGAAGGCGTATGCCCGAAAAATTACCGGAAATCCCGGAAACAGCGGCCTGATAGAACGAAAAGGCCGTCTGACGAATGTCTTCATCAGGGATTTCATTGATAAAATCCGTGATGCTTGCGTGCAGCGCCGAGAAATACCCGTATACGGCAGAAAACATTTCGCGGAGGGACAGAAGCTTTAGTCCTCCTGTGATCAGGCTGGCAAAAGCATAGAGAAAAAACGCAGCGAGAAGGAAGAGCAGAAGAAATGCAGCAAGAACGCTGACAAGCCTGCTCTGTTCTTCTTTTTTGCGCACCCAGAGCGGATCGGAGGCCTTGGACGGGCGAAGCGCGGTCAGGCGCGGGGCCAGCTTTCGCTCGATCCATCCGGACATGGGGGCGACCAGATAAGCGATGATAAGCCCCAGAAATAATGGGGAAAGGGCAGAAAGAAATCCGGAGGCAAAGTGAAAAATTACGGAAAGGACCTCGACGATGTTTTGAAATAAAAGGTAAATGAGGGCGAGGATCACGGCATTGACCGTGATGAAAATGGTTCGATTCCGGTTCGTTTCATCCCGGAAAAAATCTTTTATTCTGCTCACAGCTTGCACCCTCCTTTTAATGATAGTATGATAGATAAAGAAAGATTTTAATCGGAAACGGACGGAAAAAATGGAAGAAAAACGATCATTGAGGGCCGGAGCGGAGCTTCTGTCTCCCGCGGGAACCATGCGCCATCTGAGGGCGGCTGTCAACAGCGGCGCCGACGCGGTTTATGTCGGCGGCAAGCGCTGGAGCGCGAGAGCCTCTGCCGGAAATTTTGAAGAGCAGGAAATGAAGGAGGCTGTCGATTACTGCCATCTTCGAAATGTAAAGCTTTATGTGACGATGAATACCCTGCTGTTTGAGGAAGAACTGGAGGATGCCTTGGAATATGCGGCGTACCTTTACGAAATCGGCACAGATGCCTTGATTGTGCAGGATCTCGGTTTTGCGGCGTGTGTGCGGGAAGCATTGCCGGATTTCCCGCTGCACCTTTCCACACAGGGTACCGTCTACAGCAAGGAGGGTGCATTAGCTGCCGCGGAGTTGGGGTTTGAACGCATCGTTCTTGCGAGAGAGACCACGCTTTCGGAGGTTCGGGAAATTCGGCAGGCGCTGAAGGAAAACGGTATGGAAACCGAGCTGGAGGGCTTTGTGCATGGGGCGCTTTGTCTTTGCTATTCCGGGCAGTGCCAGATGAGCCGTTTTTACGGGGGACGGAGCGGCAATCGCGGCGCTTGTGCGCAGCCCTGCCGTTTGGCTTATTCGGACGCTTCCGGGAAGGTTTCATACCGCCTCAGTCCAAAGGATCTTTGTACCGTGGATTTCCTTGGGGAGCTGATCGAAGCCGGAATTTTTTCACTGAAAATCGAGGGAAGAATGAAATCGCCGGAATATGTGGCTGTCGTGACGGCGATTTATCGAAAATATCTGGATCGCTATCGAAAGGACGGCTTCTATCGGGTGGAAGAGGAGGACCGCCGGGCACTTCGGCAAATCTTTAATCGCGGTGGGGGAACGGACGGATACCTGCACGGAAATCCGGGAGAGTCTCTGATGTCCGGAGAATTGCCGAAGCATCAGGGCATTCGGATCGGAGAGGTCTTGCGGAGAGGCAAAGGCGAACTGGTAGAAATGCGGCTTTTTCCGGGGGAGACGCTTCAAATCGGAGATGGGGTCGAAATCAGAAGCGACGGTCTGCCGGGCAATGTGGTGACCTATCGGGAGGAAATCCCGGATTTTCGCGGACACCTTCTCATCGGAGACATTCGAGGGAAATTGCAGCGCGGAGCGGAAATTTACAAAATTACAGATAAGGAGCAGCTGCGGAATGCAGAGAAGGCGTATCTGCTGGACCGCGACGGCAGAGAACGCACGGTTCGGCGAAGCGGCGTCGGGATGCGGTTTACTGCGGCGGTCGGAGAATGTGCGGTGCTTTCTGTTTGGGAAGCCGCACCGAAAGAAGGCGAAAGCGCGCTTTCGGTGACGGTGCAGTCGGATGTACCCGCGGAAAAGGCGCAGCATCAGCCGCTGTCCGAGGATCGGGTTCGGCAGCAGCTGAGCAAGACGGGGGACAGCGTATTTACAGCGGAAACGGTCGAGATTGAACTCTCCGGGGACGCGGTACTGCCGATGGCGGCGATCAACGCGATGCGTCGGAGCGCGCTGGAAAAGCTGGCGGAGGAAAAATGCCGCATGCGCCGACGGATTTTGCGGCGGGAATCCGTTCGAGTGCGGGAATCTGTTCAAGCGCGGGGTCTGGCGGGTGAAGCGCCGAAAAACGAGACGGTGCGGACGCCCGGTGCGTTTCTGTATGTTCATGATTTTCGGGAAGGGACGCTTCGTGAACTGATAACGGCGGCCGAACGGGTCAAGAGCCGGAATGTCACGGTTTTGCTCCCGGTGAAAATTTATCTGGAGAAAGAAAAAAGCGGCAGCCTTTCGGATCTGATCGGGCTTCTGCCGGGTGAAAGCCGGGTACTGCCATATATTTCTCAGGTCAGCAAGGGAAACGAGGATCAATACATCCGCTGCCATTTTGAAGAATTGGTTCGGCTGCTGCGGACAGAGGAGCGGAATCGGCCGGGACGGGAGGATGCGCCTTTGCTTGTTTCGGAAAATATCGGATGGCTGGTGAAATTTGCAAGATCCGGCGTCCGGACGATCGCGGGGTTTGGCTGCAACGCACTGAATCGAAAGACAAAAGAGGTGCTGACCGAAAAAGCGGGAGCCCAGCAGGTCCTGCCATCGCTGGAAACCGCTGAAACCGGAGGAAACGGAGAGGACCGGACGAGCGGCTTCTTTGGCGCGGTACCGCTGATGGTTACGGAGCATTTATTTCCGGAAGGATCTTTTTGGGATGCGCGGGACGAAAAAGGAAAGCGATATTTCAGTCTGGTAAACGCGTACGGAGATAAAAGCCTGATCCTGCGGGACGGACCGCTTCGAACGGTGATGGGATTCCGGAAGCCGGGGGATTCAAATTGACATTTCGGCGGGTTTAAGGTATAACAGTTATAGATGTACGGGCGGCGCGGAAGAGGCGGAATGCTCGGAGTGCGAAAGCCTGCCTGAGAAGGCGGAGCGCAGCGAAAAAGAGGCAAGAAATAAAGGACGGAGCGGCGAAAAAATGCATGAATATCCTATAACACAGCAGATCATTAAAATTTGTACAAAGCACTGCGAGGAGGCAAAGGCGAAAAAGGTGACGCGGGTAAAGCTGGTCGTCGGGGAGACCTCCGGATTTATCGGCGAATCGATTCAAATGTATTTTGATGTGATCAGCGAGGGAACTCCCTGCGAAGGGGCGAAGCTCGATATTGTCCGGGTGAAGCCGAAACTGCGCTGCCCGGCCTGCGGAGAGATTTTTGCGCGTGCGCCAATGTCCTTTGCCTGCCCGAAATGCGGCACGGACGGGGAACCGACCGAGATTGGCAAAGAATTTTATATCGAGGAAATAGAAGTAGAGTAGCGATATTTTCGGAAAAAACGCGGAAGCGGATACAGAAAGGGAGAACAATGCACGATATCAGGAAATTAAATGTGATGGAAAATATCATGGATGAGAACGACCATATAGCGGAGCATATCAAGGAGCATATGACCGCACACGGGATTTTGGTTGTAAATGAAATGGGCGCACCGGGCGTCGGAAAAACAACGACGCTGAAAAATATCATCGAGCGCCTGCAGATCACGAAGCCGTTTGTGATCGAGGGGGATATTGAGTCCGATCTGGATACAAAGGATCTGAACTCTCTCGGGATTTCGGCACATCAGATCAATACCTTCGGTGCCTGCCATTTGGATGCGCCGATGATCGATCACCAGTTGGATCGGATGGAACTGGATTTGGAGGAGAAAGAGCGCGGTATGCTGTTCATCGAGAACATCGGCAATCTGGTGTGTCCGGCGGAATTTACCATCGGCGAGCATGTGCTGATGCTGATTTCGACCGTAACAGAGGGGAGCGATAAGCCGTATAAGTATCCGCTTGCCTTTGAAAAGGCGGATATCATTTTGCTGAATAAGGTGGATTTGATCCCATATCTTGATTTTGACGAAGAGTTCTTTATGCGCGGGGTGCGCGCACTGAACAAGACGGCGCCGGTATTTAAGGTATCCGGAAAGACCGGGGAAGGTTTTGCCGAAGTGGCGGCGTGGCTTGAGGGGCGCGCTGCGGCACTGAATCCGGAGGAACATCATCATTCACACGACCATGCGCAGGAGCATGAACACGGACACGGACATGACCACAACCACTGAGCGGATCACAGAGAAAATTAAATTATGGGGAATTGTGCAAGGGGTCGGTTTCCGGCCCTTTGTTGCGAAGTGCGCGGATCGGTACGGCATGAAAGGAGAAGTGCTGAATATCGGCGGACTTGTCGATATCGTTGTGACCGATACACCGGAGCGGATTGACGCTTTCATAGAGGCGATCCGGCGGGAGAAGCCGGTGCCGGCGGAAATTGTGCATATGAAGCGGGAACGGCTGGAGCTGCGCGAATTTGACCGTTTCACCATTCGAAAGAGCAGCGAGGGAGACGATGAGGCGGCGATGATTCCGGCGGATCTTTCGATTTGTCCGGATTGTCTTAGGGAGCTGACAGACCCGGAAAATCCGCGGTACCGCCACCCGTTTATCAGCTGTATGGTGTGCGGTCCTCGTTATACGGTGATTGACCGGATTCCGTATGACCGGGAAAATACGGCAATGATCGATTGGCCGATGTGCGGATTTTGTGAGGGTGAATACACGCATCGGGAGGATCGCCGTTATCACGCACAGACGATTTCCTGCCATGAATGCGGACCGCAGCTCCTGCTGCGTGAGAACGGCGGAGAAACCCAGAAAAAAGAAGAGCGATATCGCGGGTGTTCGGCCGAAGAGCGGAGAAAAGAAAATGATATACTGATCCGGCATGTATGCGGATTGCTCCGGGAGGGCAGCGTGGTTGCCGTGAAAGGTGTCGGCGGATACAATTTAGTTGCCGATCCCCTGAATCCGCAGGCGGCAGCGTCCCTGCGCAGGATCAAAGAAAGAGAGCAGAAGCCGTTTGCGGTCATGTTCCGGAATGTGGAAGAAGTCCGGAAATTCTGTTTCGTAACCGAGGAAGAGGAGGCACTTCTTGTTTCTTCCGCAAAACCGATCCTGCTTTTGGAGCATAGAAGTCCGGAAGACATCCAAAAGGAGGCCGGCCCATGTGACACTTCGGAAATCGAGAGAAGCCGGTTTATCGGTTCATTCCTGCCCAGCATGGCGTTTCAGTATCTGCTGCTGGAAGAGTACGGCGGGCCGCTGATCGTGACCAGCGCCAATTTATCGGATATGCCGATGATTCGGGAAGTGGAAGAAATGTTTGCGCTGATGGACAAACAGCCTCTGATTCGGGCGTGTCTGTATCACGAAAGAGCGATCCGGGTCCGGGTGGATGATTCGGTCGTTCGGGTGATCGACGGACAGCCGCAGATGATTCGCAGAAGCAAGGGGTATGCGCCGGTACCGCTGTTCCTTGCTGCTTCCGACGGCGGAGAGCCCGAGGTTTCGATCTTTGCAGCGGGCGGACAGCTGAAGAATTCTTTTGCCTTGAGCAAGGGGGCGTTTTCCTACGTCAGTCAATATTTCGGTGATTTGGACAGCGAGGAAAATCAGCGGATCTACCGGGAGAATGTGGAAAGGATGGAGGCGCTCTTTCGCAT
>CAKQWL010000170.1 GCA_934278965.1 uncultured Clostridia bacterium
GGGCTGTATCGAAAGGCTGTATACACGCGGTTTGGGCGCATCGTGTGTATTTAATCCGGCGGCAGTCAATGAGGCAGAGGTCGTTATAAAAGAAGCTCAGACAAAGAAGAATATTCTTGTCATTGGCGGAGGCCCGGCGGGACTGGAAGCTGCAAGGGTGGCTGCCGAAAGAGGTCATAGAGTCACTTTATTCGAAAAGACTGTAAATCTGGGCGGACAATATCTTCTTGCCGGATACGCGCCTCTTAAAAGAGATTTTACAGAGGCTGCGGTACATATGGGATATCGTGCAATGAAAGCCGGCGTGGATGTTAAGGTCTATACGGAAGCAACCGAAGATAGAATCAGAGATTTGAATCCGGATGAAATTATCATTGCGGCAGGATCCCATACCTTCTTCCCTCCGATCAATAGCATAGATCACGAAATGGTTTATGATGCAAGAAAGGTGATTGGCGCGGAGCAGTATATCAGCGCAAATGAAGTTGTAGTAATCGGAGGAGGATTGGTAGGCCTTGAGGCGGCAGAAATCTTGGCTTGCCAAGGCAAGAGTGTATCGGTTGTGGAAATGATGGATCAAGTGGGAAAAGAAATAGAGATTTATGTTCAGCCATACATTCGCGAAACAATCGCAAAACACAATATTCATGTATATACAAGTACGAAGTGTGTTGAAATCAGAGACGGAGAATTGGTGGGTGACAAGAACGGGGAAGAAGTGGTTATTCCTTGCCAGGCAGTCATCGTAGCTTCGGGTGCCAAGAGCAATACTGAAGTTGAAGAGCTTGTGAAGACACTCGGCATTCCGTATCATGTTGTCGGGGATGCAAAAAAACCGGGTAAGGTACTCAGCGCAATATGGTCAGGGAATGAAATTGCAAGAAATATTTAATGTGGGAGTAATGGTATTATAATAGTTTAAATGCTAAAATAGCAGGGACGGATTTCGTCTCTGCTATTTCATTGCGGCGGCCAAATTCTGCTTTCGTCCCGCACATAGGGGTAGCCGTTTGAGGGTAGCGTATCATTCTGCTGTGTTAATTCCGGCGAAAGATCGGCGGTGCAATATTGACGGTGTGGAGACTCCGCATAGCGGCAAGTCGGCGGTGAAGGTCAAGAAGAGCGAAAACGACATGTTTACAAAGGGCGTCCTGCCGGGTTCCGGCCGGCGTTTTGGGTAAAGAAGAGCGAAAACGACATGTTTACAAAGGAGGCTGTTCTTATATGATAATGGTACTTTGGATATTTTTGGTTATAGTGATGATGGCAATACGAGATCTGTTTGACTTTTGTATGGTTTTGCCGGGCCCTTTGGGTATCATTGCGTTCATTGCTCTTATGATTTATTTCTTTGGCTTCATACTGCTTGTGGGCGGTGGTGATGGAGAGTCTCAAAATGATGAAAATCGCGAAAGCGAAGATCGCGAGACCGATGATGACGACGACCTGTTGCTCGATTATGATATTTGGCGCCAGTTCAATGATAAGCACAAGAAGCGAAAATAGGAATCCGTAATATTTTATTTAGCTGCAGGAAAAGGAGCTGTTTGCCGCTTGGCGTACGGCTCCATTTTTAATTGCGCGGAATTTCGGGACGGCGCGCACCCTCTTTTAACATGCTCGGACTTGTAAAATTCCGGTAAGAAGAGTATGATTTTCTCAATAAAACGGCCATATTCGTTCGTTTTGCGGCGTGTACAGAACAAAAAATGATTTTCGGACTAGGGTACGCGAAATGCAGAATTCGGAACAAAGAGACCGACTTCAACCGCAGAAAATTGCGGCAATCTATAACATAAGTGTGAAAGATACGGGAGGAAAAGTTATGAAACGAAAATTCCGATCCATTGCACTGCCATTTGTGCTGTCGCTGTGCATGGTACTGACTTTAGTGCCGATGCCGGTCGCGGCGACAGTTTTTAAGGATGGCACCGGGGCGGACCCGCAGAGTGAATCGGTCTCTGCGTCGGGTGCGCTGCCATACGATGATACAGCGGGACATTGGGCCGAGAAATCCATCGAGCGCTGGAGCAGAAGCGGTGTGGTGCAGGGGAACAACGGAAAATTTGATCCGGATGGTCAACTGACCTGTGCACAGCTTGCGACGGTTCTTGCGAATTTGCTCCGGCTTGTGGGCGCTCCGAATGCGGGCTTTTCGGATAATGATCCGTCAGCTTGGTATTTTGATGCGGTGAATCGCTGCGCGGCCGCGGGCATTCTTCAGGGAAACGGAGACGGCACGGTAACGCCGAATGCGCCGATTACCAGAGAGCGTGCGGTCGTTATGCTTTGCCGGGCCCTGGGCATTGAACCGCAGGAGAACCCGGATTTGACGAAACACAGCGATGCGGACAAGGTGTCCGCATACGCGGGCGGTTATCTCGCCGCAATGCATCGGGAAGGTATTATTACTGGTGTGGGCGGCAATCAGCTGGCACCGCAGGAAAATATTACGAGGGCTTCCATCGTTACGATTCTCGATCGGGCGATTGCTCTTTATATCCATGAGGAGGGCGTAAGTGCTGCAGCCGAAGGCGGCGGAATCATACTGGTTGTGGCGGATGCTGTGAAAATCGGCGGAAGTGTTGAGAAACTGCTGGTTTCTGCCGACGGTATTAATGTTTCCCTTGCGGGAAGCGGGAACACCCGGAAAATTACGATTACCGGAAATAATTCTACAGTTACAGTCGATAATTTTGGGGTGGATCGCGCGGAAATTCGCGGAAATCAGTCCAAAATTATTCTGAACGGCGTTGACGCGGGTGAAATTCTCGTCAGCGGGGCTGGGAACAATATAGGGATCAAGGGCAGCGGTACAGTCGGAAATCTCCTCATCAATGATAAAAATATCCATCTTGACATTAACGATAAGATCAAGATCGATACGATTCAGATTAACGAAAACGCGAGGAACACGGACATCCGTGCGGAAAACGGGACGACGATCAACAAGATTGAGAATAATGCCGAGGGTACAACGGTGTCCGGCAGCGGCACGGTGAAAAATATCGAGTCCGATTACAATGTAACGGTCAAAACAGACAGTACGAGCGTGAACAAGCCGGGCTCCGGAAACACCACGAGCGGCGGCAGCAGCGGTTCACATCATACGCATCGTTATGCGGAAGTGGTGACGAAGGCGCCGACTTGTACGGAGGATGGAGAGCGGACGCTTACCTGCTCCTGCGGAAGTACGAAGACGGAGGTAATCCCGGCGCTTGGACACGATGTAGAGGACGGCAAGTGTACACGCTGCGGGATGGAAGAAGCA
>CAKQWL010000171.1 GCA_934278965.1 uncultured Clostridia bacterium
TTCCGGTACCGTCCACCATGATCGGGTTCATGCTGACGATCGTCGGAATTCCGAGCTTCTTTGTTGTCAGACACGCAAACTTCATCATGATCATCGGGCCGATTGCCACGCAGAGGTCATACTTCTTGCCTTCTTCTGCTACCAGCTTCTCAATCATGCCGGTAACCATTCCGTTAAATCCGTAACTTCCGTCATCGGTACATATATAGAGATTGCCGGCAACCTTCTTCATCTCCTCTTCGAAGATCAAAAGATCCTTTGTCTTTGCGCCGACAATAACATCCGCGTCAATTCCGTGCTCGTGCAGCCACTTCACCTGCGGATAAACAGGTGCGGTACCTACGCCGCCGGCAACGAAAAGAACTTTCTTTTTCTTTACTTCCTCGAAGTCATCCGTAACGAGTTCCGAAGGACATCCAAGCGGTCCTACGAAGTCCGCAAAGCTGTCTCCTTCCTTGAGATCAACCATCTTAAATGTAGAAGCCCCTACCGGCTGGAACACGATCGTCACAGTACCGGCCTCACGATCGTAGTCACAAATCGTGCGCGGAATACGCTCTGCCGTTTCGTCCAGTCTTACGATGATGAACTGTCCCGGTTCGCAGGTCTTTGCCACTCTCGGAGCATGAACCACCTTCAGGTAAACATTTGCAGACAGCTGTTCTGCTTTCAAAATCTTGAACATTATTTTCCTCCTGGGATATTGCTGATTTACACAAAACTCCTTGTGCGTTTATTTTTTGTCAATTATATCATATCTTAAATGGAGGAAAATTTCAACCGCTACTCTGCTTTTTTTAGAAATTCCCGCTTTTATTTTGTTTTTTCCGCCGGAAATATTCTTTTCGGAATGCCGTACCCCGATCAAACCGAAGCAAGAAGAAGTTCCATTGCCAGTTCCTGCGTCACCTGCCCGCTTTTAATATTCCGGTCTACATCATAGGCAAGACAGAGCACCCTTCTTAATCTCTCCGCGGTATAGCGCTCCGAAAGACCAAGAGCTTTTTTTACTCGGAACTCGTGCACTTTAAGCTCACCGGCGATTGCGTCTTTCGAAAGTCCCTGGTCTCTCAGTTCTTTGACATCCAGGATGAACTCGTACTGCGAAACAATGGCGGAGAGGATTCGGGACGCACTTTCCCCGCTTCCGAGGATATTGTAGAACAGATGAAACGCTTCGCCTCTCCTGCCGTTTGTAATGCTGTCAATCAAGGCGAAAATATAAGTCTCAAGACTTCCTGAAATAACCGCCAGCACATCTCCGGATGTAATTTCTTCTCCCTCTGCGTAAGCAATGATTTTTTTCAGATCATTGACGAGGTTGTAAAGGGTATAATCGGTTTCTTTATGATAATATCCTGAGTCCGCAATCATTTCCGACAGGACCGATTCCGTGCAGTACTTTCCGGCGGCTTTCATCTGCCGAATGATGAAACTTCGGAGATCCGGCGCGGACAGGGTATCAAATTCGTACACCGAACCAACGGACGCAATCTTCTGATACAGTTTCTTTCTTTTGTCCGGTACACCGCAGGTCAGGATCAAAATCGTCCCTTCCGGAATATCCTCCGCGTACGCCGTCAGTGCCGCCTCGTCCGTTTCTGTGAATCCCTTCCATTTTCCGGATTCCAGCGGCGAGAATCCGGCTACCGCAACGATATGTCTGTCCGAAAACATGGACAATGTTTCACAAGCTTCACGGACAGCCTCGAAGGAGGCATTTTCCTCCGTGAAACGCACAAAGTCGATCATTTTGGCAGCCGGGTTCACATAACGATTCACTATGGCCTCGAGCCCGAAATCTACCAGATACTGCTCTTTTCCGCACAGCACAATAACACCGGGAATTTCTCCGGCTTTCAAATCTCTTGTCATTTTTTTCAGCGCATGTTCCTGCGCTTTTTTCTGTACAGCCATATTTTTCCGCCGCCCCTTCCCGGCCCTTTTCCATGCATTCCGTTATTGGTCAGCCGCAGCCCTTTTCGGAATCTCCGCTGATATTCCGTTCACTGCCGTAACCATCCGAATTCCGTCGGCAGAAGGCAAAAGACCAATCGCACCTTCCCGGTCATTTCTACATGTTATTATACCTTTTTTGCCGCATTTTTCAATCAGACTTTTGTCCGGATGTCCGTAACGATTTTTTCCGACCTGGAAAACCATCACTTTCGGTGAAACGGCTTCCAGAAATTCATCGCACGAGCTGTATTTACTCCCGTGGTGTGCCGCTTTCAGCACGGTACAGCGAAGCAGCTTTTTTTCCCGCACTGTCCTCATCAGTTCTTTTTCTCCTTCCTGCGAAATATCTCCGTTCATCATCAGCGAAATTCCGGCATGCTCCACACGAAAAATCAAAGAAGTACGGTTTTCGTCTTCATTCTGCAAAGAGTCCCCACTATCCGTTTTTTTTGCCTCCGGCGGAGCCAGAACGATAATCCTGCTCTTTCCTCCGAGCCGGATCTCGTCTCCCGCCTTCACACCCAGAATACGGTCCTTCGAAAGACCGGTTTTCTCGGCGAGTTCTTCCATCAGTGCAAGGTTTCCCTCGTAGACGCAAAGCCGCCGCACCATCCCCAGACGGCAGAGCGATGCAATCCCGTCAAAATGATCTGTGTGCAAGTGGCTGACAAATGCGGTATCGATCTCTTTGACACCGTTTTTCAGCAAATACGGCTTCAAAACACGTTCGCCGATATCATCGAAAAGCGCGCCTCCTCCATCGATCAGATAGTGCCTGCCCTCATCGGTCCGCAGATGCAGACAGTCGCCCTGTCCGACATCGACAAAAACAAGCGGGGCGTCGCCAAATCCGTCTTCAGTCGCATATTGAAGTGCCGCACCGGCGAGAAGACAGGCGATCATAAAACAAAAAATACGCTTTCGATCCCTCTGCCGGATTCGTATCCGCCCAATCTCCGAACAGACGCCGAAAAGCACTCCGTAATACAGTGCGAGAGGAAGAAGCTCCGGCGACACCGTATCAAAGCAGAACCGACCGTCCGCGTAGATCAGCCGATTGACCGCCGTCATCATTTCACAAAGAAACGAGGCCGTTTTTGCTGTCAGAACGAACAATAGGCCTCCCCGAAAGCTTGCCGCGAAAGACACCAGACCGACAGGCAGAATCAGGCCTGACAAAAAAATAACCGGCGGATTTGCAAGGAGTGCCCCTGCGGAGAAGGTATTGAACAAATATGCCGAAAGGGGTGCCAGTCCCAATTGAATCCCCAAAAGCATCGATCCCGTGCCGCCGCAGAATTTCTGCAAAGCATTGCAAACAACCGCAATCGAAAAAACTGCAAGGTAAGATAACTGAAACCCGGCATGAAACAGCAAAAATGGATTCCGAAAGAGTGCAATCGTCGCCGTGGCGCATCCGCACGAAAGCAGATCGTACCGACGGTGCAGGCGATTCGCCGTTCTGTGAAGGAAAATCATTGAAACGGCACGTACCACAGACGGAGAAAAAGAAGCAAGTGCCGCATAAGACAGCAATAAAAAGGCCAGGATCAGGTCCGTCAAAATGCTTTTCCGCGAACGAAGGAACCTTGTCAGAACCCCATATACTGCACCGACATGAAGCCCGGATACCGCAAGAACATGTGCCGTGCCGTTCCCGCGAAACTCCGAATAAATTTCCTCCTCCATTCCTTCCGTTTCACCAAACAGCATTCCCGCAATCCAGGCCGCACTTTGCTCTCCCGCCGCTTTGCCGAATTTCTGCTTAAAATCGGCTTTTATTCCGGAAAGCAAATGAAGGTACTTTCCTCGAATTCCCTGCGGAAAATCCGAAAAAGCGGCGGCGCTGAAATCAGAAGCTGCTGTCGTCCGACTGCCGGATGCGCGCAGATAGAGCGCATAATCAAAGCATTTTGGATTTCTCCTGCTCTGTGGTACTTCTATTGAAACATCTTTCAGAAAAACCGTCCGCCCAACGGTATCCTGAAACCGAAGTGCTGTTTTTTCATCTGTGCCTGCATCCCATCGAAGCGAAAGAAGCAGCCGACTATGCCCTTCCGTTTCGATGATCAGTTTCCTCTTTTCACCTTTTTCCTCAGCCGAAAGAACCAAGCCTCTGAGATCCCGTCTCTCGCCTGCCGAACAAAGAAGCGTATCCTCCTTCAAAATATGAATCCCCGACGAAATCGCCGAAAGCGCAAAGGACAGAAAAAAAAGAAAAGCGAGCGGCTGTATTTTTCTCTTTTTCTCCCCGCAAAGAAAGAAAAGCAGCGCGGCCAAAAAAGCGGCTGCTGTCAAAAGCCCGAAGATTCTTGTAAAGGATGCCATCACGCTCCGTTCCGCCAGACAGACCGCCGCAGTTCCGGCGGTCGTACCTGCGCCGATTAAAACGGCCGGTCTTCTCATTTTTTCTCCTTTCTTTATAGCCTTTATAATTTTTCAATCGCTTCCTGTTGTTAATTTGCGGCCAAGCTTTTTATAGGGAGTGATTTGTAAAAACTTTTATTTTTTACATTTTATTACATTTCGGGGAACATTTCAAGCCCCTTTCACGTCCGAGTATAAGAATTGTTAATCTTTTCGAAAGATGATTTTTATTTTTTTTCAAGACAGGATATGGT
>CAKQWL010000172.1 GCA_934278965.1 uncultured Clostridia bacterium
GTTCCTCTGTTTCATGCTTCGGTGCACGCGCAAAGAGCATCTCTACCGCATCCGCCGCATTCAGTCTGCCGTTGATGACTTCATAGATTGCCTCGGTAATCGGCATCTCCACACCGACCTTTCCGGCGAGCTCATATGCCGCCTCCGTTGTATACATTCCTTCTACGACCATTCCGACCTTTTCCGTAGCTTCCGCCGGCGCCATCCCCTCGCCGATCATAATGCCGCAGCGGCGGTTCCTGGAATGCATGGATGTGCAGGTAACGATAAGATCTCCAATACCCGCGAGACCGTTAAAGGTTCGTACATCGGCGCCCAGCTTGACCCCGAGTCTCGTGATTTCGGCGATGCCCCGCGTCATCAGTGCAGCCTTGGCATTGTCGCCAAATCCCATTCCGTCTGAAATTCCCGCACCGAGCGCAATAATATTTTTCAGTGCGCCGCCAAGCTCGAGTCCGATAACATCGTCACTCGTATAAATCCGGAAACGGCTTGTCATAAAAATTTCCTGTACTTCCTTTGCCGTCTCCGGGCAAGCGGACGCCACCGACACGGTAGTCGGCATAGCGCGGCCGACCTCCTCCGCATGCGAAGGACCGGACAGTGCCGCGTAACGGTACCCCGGCAATTTTTCCGCGAAAACTTCCTCGGCAATTTCCGACATCCGCTTCAGGGTTTTCAGCTCAATTCCCTTCGCAACATTCACTAAGATCATCTCTTTCGTCAGATACGGAAGCGCACTTTCCGCCGCACTTCTGAAATGCTGCGCCGGCGCGGAAAAGAGCACCACATCCGCCCCTTGAATCGCGTCTTCTGCCGAGTAAGCGATCTCAATCGCATCGTGCAGTTTTACACCCGGTAAATAGCGGATATTTTCCCGATGTGTCTTCATTTCATCGAGATGTTCCCGATTTACATCGAAAATGCGGACCTCATGCCCGCGTCCAGCAAGTGTCTGCGCCAGCGCTGTTCCCCAGCTTCCGGCTCCGATAACTCCTATTTTTTTCATTTTTCAACCCTCCCGGATGATTTATCTTTGAAACTCAATTTCGGTTCCTCGCCCTTCAGCAGGCGCTTGATATTGCTTCTGTGTTTGAATACAACGATTACCGCCATAATACAAACGCCGTAAAAATACTGCGGTGCGAAAATATGCGCGGCAAACGGTGCTGCAAGCGCGCCGCAGGTCGAGCCCGCCGATACTCGTTTTGTCAGGAGCACCACAAGAAGCACGATGCCAAGAAGCGAAAATCCCATCGCAGGCGAAAGCGCCGCCAGCGCGCCGAATGCCGTGGCAACCCCCTTGCCGCCTCGAAATCCGAAGCAAACCGGCCAGATATGCCCTAAAAAGACGGCAACGGCACCGATCATCGGCCGCGCGTCCGCTGCGCCTCCTCCGATGGCCTGCCCGGCATAGCGGCCGATAAGCACCGCTGCTGCCCCTTTCCCGATATCGATCACCAGCGTCCCGACGGCGGCCTTCTTTCCGAGTACGCGGAGAACATTGGTCGTTCCGGCGTTTCCGCTCCCCTCTTTTTTGATGTCAATCCCGCAGGCTCTTCCGATCAGAATTGCCGGCGAAATATTCCCGATCAAATAGGAAATCAAAAGGAACACAGCGACCGTTCCGATCATTTTGATATCTGTCATAGCTTACTGCTCCTTTTCTCCTTTTTCCCGGAATACGAACTTCAGAGAAGTTCCTTCAAAGCCAAAGCCTTCACGGATCCGATTTTCCAAATACAGCGCGTACGAAAAATGCATCAGCTCGCGCTTGTTGATTTGGAATGAAAAGAGCGGAGGCTTGACTCCGACCTGCGTCGCGTAGTAAATTTTAAGGCGTCTGCCCTTATCCGACGGCGGCTGCTTCATCATAACGGCATCCGCGATCAGCGAGTTCAGCTGACCGGTCGGCACGCGCAGCGCGCGCTTTTCGGATATATACTCCGCAAGCTCAATAACCTTTCGAACCCGCTGATGCTCCTTGACCGAAATGTAAACACTCGGTGCGTAAGATAGAAAGGTCAGTTCCTTTTCAATTTCCTTCCGGAATTCATTCATCGTTCCGGTATCCTTTTCAATCAAATCCCATTTGTTGACCACGATCAGGATGCCTTTTCCTGCCTCATGCGCCACTCCGGCGATTTTTTTATCCTGCTCGGTAATGCCTTCCTCCGCATCGATCATCAGGAGCGCAACATCGCAGCGTTCAATCGCGGCAACGGCACGAACGACGCTGTACCGTTCGATATCCTCGTTTACCTTGCTCTTCCTGCGGATTCCAGCTGTATCGATCAGAATATAATCTTTTCCGTCCATGGAAAATGGTGTATCGATTGAATCCCGCGTCGTTCCCGCGATCGGAGATACAATCACTCGTTTTTCTCCGAGAAGCTCGTTGATCAGGGAGGACTTCCCCACATTCGGCTTCCCGATGACCGCGATTTTCGTGATATCCTCGTCATCATCACCCTGATTGTCCGGGAATGCATCCACCACCTCGTCCAGCACATCGCCAAGATTCAGCATATTCGCCGACGAGATCGGAATCGGCACGCCGAGTCCAAGCTCGTAAAAATCGTAGACATCATCTTTCATCTTCGGGGAGTCCATCTTATTGACGACCAGCACTACCTTTTTCCCGGTGCGCAGCAGCATCGATGCAACCTCGTGGTCCGCCGCGGTAAGTCCATCCTTGCCGTCCACCATAAAAATGATTACATCTGCCGTATCCATGGCAATCTGCGCCTGCTCCCGCATCTGCGAAAGGATGACATCCCTTGAATCCGGTTCGATTCCGCCGGTATCAATCAGCGCAAAGTGACGGTTTCGCCATTCGGCTTCCGCATAAATCCGGTCACGCGTTACACCGGGAGTATCCTCCACGATCGAAACGCGTCTGCCGACCACCCTGTTGAAAAATGTGGATTTTCCTACATTCGGTCTGCCGACCACTGCAACTATCGGTTTACTCATCGAATATTCCTCCAATAAATTCTTCCGGCCGAAATTCCCGAAGATCCTCGATGCCCTCGCCGACGCCGACAAATTTGATTGCCAAATCAAACTCATCTTCGATGGTGAGCGCGATACCGCCCTTTGCCGTTCCGTCGAGCTTTGTCAGAACGATTCCGGTCAGTGCCGCCGCACTTCCGAATTCACTGGCCTGCGATACCGCATTCTTACCCGTAGTGGCATCCAGAACCAGCAGGGTTTCCCGATCTGCTTCCGGAAACTCCCGGTCGATTACCTTGTTCATTTTTTCTAATTCTGCCATGAGATTTTTCTTCGTCTGCAGTCTGCCCGCAGTATCGCAGATCAGCACATCGACGCCCTTTGCCTTTGCCGAATGCACTGCGTCATAAAGAACGGCCGACGGATCCGCGCCCTCCTGATGCTTAACGATGCCGATTCCGACACGCTCGGCCCAAACAGAAAGCTGCTGTGCCGCAGCGGCCCGGAAAGTATCCGCCGCCGCAAGCAGTACGGTGTTTCCCTGCTGCTTCAGCCGGTATGCCAGTTTCCCGATCGTCGTCGTCTTGCCGCCGCCGTTGATTCCAATCATCGTAATGACAAGCGGCCTTTTTTCACTCAAATGATGCCACTCTCCTTTATCTGCAAGTTCCGTCATAATTTCCTTCAGGCGCTGCCGGACACGCTCCGGACTTGTCAGATAGGATGTTTTGATATCATGACGGAGCTGTTCGATGATTTTCATCGTTGTTTCCATCCCGATATCGGAAGTAATCAGTACTTCCTCCAATTCCTCCAGCAGTTCTTCATCCACCTCGGCACGCGCCATAATCACATCACCGATTTTTTCCGAAAGTCTGCCGAAAAATGATTTCTTCTTTTCAAAAAGCATCTTGTCTTCCTTTCCGTCTCTCTTTCTCCGTTTTTCTCCGGTGCTCAAAAGTTAAAGCTCAAACCGGTCGCCGAGGCGAAGAGAGATCAGCTTCGAAATGCCCTGTTCCGGCATCGTTACACCGTAGAGAACATCCGCGTGTTCCATCGTCGCTCTCTGGTGCGTTACCAGTGCGAATTGGATCCCCTCAAACTTCTTCAGATAATCCGCAAACCGATCAATGTTTGCATCATCCAGCGCCGCCTCGACCTCGTCCAAAATACAGAACGGCGTCGGTTTAGTCTTTAATACCGCAAACATAAGGGCAATCGCCGTCATCGTTTTCTCACCACCGGACATTAAATTGATATTCTGGAGCTTTTTGCCGGGCGGCTGTGCAATGATCTCGATTCCGGATTCCAGCGGGTTTGCTTCGTTTTCCAATCGAAGCTCCGCATGGCCCCCGCCGAACAGCTCCGCGAAGATCTGCTCAAAATTCGCGACAATCCCGTCGAAGCTTTCTTTGAACTTCATCCGGATCGTCCGGTCCATATCACTGATGATCCCGGAAAGAGAGGCGGATGCCTCCAGGATATCATTCCGCTGTTCTGTCAGGAATTCGTACCGTTCGCGAACCTCTTCATACTCCTTGATGGCCCCGACATTGACTTCCCCGAGTTCTTTCAATCTGCCCTTGATTTCGCGTGATTCCCGCACAGCATTGTTCATAACGAAATCTTTTCTGCGCAGCTCGATCGCCTGTACATAGGAAACTTCAAATTCTTCCCACAGCTTGTCCTTAAAGTGTTCAAGCTGTGTTTCGTTTTTTGCCAGCCGAATTTCGGCATTGTATTTATTATCCGATAAAGCGCTCATTTTTTCATCGAGCGCATTCTTTGCGGACAGGCTCGCGGTCACCGACGCAGTCACCGACGCACGCTCTTCGGCAAGCTCCGCGGCATAGCGTTCCAGGTTTTCTTTTTCTGCTGTCTTTTCATCCAGCAGACCCGAAAAATCTCCGGTTCCCTGTGTAATCTGTTCTTTCTGCGCTGCAAACTCACTTCGGTCACGCTCTCTTTCTTCCATATCCCGCGTAAGCTCTGAAAGCGATGCCTGCACACGCGCAAGCGCGGCTTCTGCCGCATTCTTCTTTTCCCTGCAGGAATTGGCCGCCATCCTCGCGCGGACAATGGCCTCGCTGGCCTCGTCGAGCGCTTCTTTTTTCTGCGTATATGCCGTCATTTCAAGATCCGCAGCCTCGGTCACTTCCGTCATTGCTTGTTCTGCCGCTTCCGCTTCCGACAGAAGGACGCGAATCATCTGATCCGCTTTCTGATGCTCCTCCAGGATGCGCTTTTCTTCGCTTTCTCTCTTCTCTGCTGCTTCGTGAAGATCCGAAAGAACATTTTGAGCCATCTCCAGCCGATTTTCGCAGAGCATCCGAGCCACTTCCGCCTGTTTTTTCCCTTCCTCTGCCCGGCCCATCTCTCTGCGTGTCCGGTCCATCAAATCCCGCAATTCCGCAAGCTCTTTTTCCGCCGCTTCCTTTTGCCCGTTTTTCTTTTCGATTTCCTGCTTCAAATGTTCGATCTCTGCTTTTCGCCCTAAAAGATTTGCAGTATTATTCTTATATCTGCCGCCGGTAATGCTTCCTGCGGTGCTGACAATCTCCCCCTCCAGTGTGACAAACCGAAGACCGCCGGACGCTCCTTTGGACATCCGGATCGCATTTTCCATGGTATCCACGATAACCGTTCTGCCAAGCAGATACTCGAAAATATTCTGATATTTCGGCGCAAACTCGACACACTCGCATCCGTATCCAAGAAAACCGGCCGCCCCCGTAATCCGTCCGTCCCGATTTCGGCCGCCTCGAATCGACGCTGTCGGCAGGAATGTGAGTCGTCCCGCTCTCTGCTCCTTGAGCATGCGGATCGCTTTCTTTGCGCTCTCATCGTCATCGCAGACGACATTCTGCATGGCAGCGCCGAGTGCCGTCTCCACCGCCGTTTCATACCCTCCCGGAACCGACATCAAATCGGCAACAACTCCGTGAATCCCGCGTAAATTCGCTTTCATCAAATAGCGTACGGCCTGATTGTAGCCTTCGTAATTGGCTTCCATTTCTTCCATGGTACGCTTTCTGCCCGAAAGCTGTCCCAGTGAAATCCGAAGTTCCTCCAGTTCTTTTGTTTTCTGCTTCTCTCCCAAAAGACTGCCGTTGTATTTTTCCGAAAGCTTTTGAAGGCTTTCTCTGTTTGCCGTTTCGGTGCCGATAAGAGCTTTTTTCTCTTCTTCGATCCTCAAAATCGCTTCCTCGGCATCCTGCCGCTGCTTGTCCGTATCTCCGGACTCTTTCTCCAGCCGTTTCTTTCTCTCTTCCAGATTTTCCTGAAGGCTTCGCAGGCTGTTTGCTTCCGCCCGTTTACTCTGAGATTGCCCGGACAATTCATACACTTTGTTTTTCTGTTCGTCAATTGCCGCCGCTGTGTCCGATACTTCTCGCGTTTGATCCTCATAGACCGAAAGGGCGGACTCCAGCTCGGACTTCAGCCCCCGTTCTTCCTCTTCCAGCTGTCTGCACTCGCGTTCCAGCTGCTCGGCATTTCGGCATTCTCTTTCTTTCTTTTCTTCTAAGCCTTCAATCTCGCGTGTGAGCCGATCCGTGTTTTCTTCAATCGCCGAAAGGCGCTCCCGATCAATCTCGTTTCGATTGACCAAAGCATTCATTTCCTCGACGGCCTTCATCAGTCTGGATGCAGTTTCTGCGGTCAATTCCTCCAAACTTTCCAACCGGGTTTTATTCTCAGAGGCCGTTCGGTCAATTTCTGCCTTTTCCTCCCGCAATTCCTCGATCGCCGCAGCCGCCTCTGCGATTTCGTCCTTCAAATATTCCGCCTTGAGCTCCAGCCCCTCCACATTTTTAAGTGTGATATTGATTTCAAGCTCTTTGTAGCGTTCCCGAAGCTTCAGATATTCCGCGGCCTTCTCACTGTCGCTGCGGAGAGTGTCAATTCTCCCCTCGATTTCCGAAACGATATCATTTACTCTTTCCAGGTTTGTCTGCGAGACGGAGAGCTTTCTCTCTACTTCCGCCTTTTTCGTCCGGTACATCACAATACCCGCAGCCTCTTCGAAAATTTCTCTTCGAGACTCCGGTTTATTGGATACGATATCCGCGATTTTTCCCTGCCCGATGATGGAATACCCGTCCACACCGATTCCGGTATCCATAATCAGCTCCCGGATATCTTTGAGCCGACAATGGTTATTATTGATCAAATACTCGCTTTCTCCCGAGCGGTACATTCTTCGTGTGATGGCAACTTCGTTATAATCAATCGGAAGAATATTCTCACTGTTGTCGATGACCAGCGTCACCTCCGCCATACCGCGTGATTTCCGGTTTGCCGTACCGGCAAAGATCACCTCGTCCATCTTGCCGCCGCGAAGCGCTTTCGGACTTTGCTCCCCCAGGACCCAGCGGATCGCGTCCGAGATATTGCTCTTGCCGGAACCGTTCGGACCGACAATACATGTGATACCCTCATGAAAATCGATCGTTACCGGTTCGGCAAACGACTTAAAGCCGTGCATGGATATTCTCTTAAAATACAAGCTGTTCACTCCTCTCCAGCGCCGCTTTTGCCGCATTCTTTTCCGCTTCTTTTTTGCTTCGCCCGCAGCCTTGTCCAATCAGCGTATCTCCAAGGCGCAAATCGACATAAAACACCTTATCATGATCCGGCCCTGTCTCATGCGTCACCCGATATTCCAGTGCCTTATGAGAGGATGCCTGCACCTTTTCCTGAATTTCCGATTTGTAATCCGCCTGCAGTTTCCCCGAAATCGCCTCTTGAACCGCTTGTCCGAATAAACCGAGCACAAAACTCCGCGCACTCTCATACCCGCCGTCCAAAAATATCGCTCCGATCACAGCCTCCGCCGCATCGGCGATAATCGAATCACGGTGTCTCCCGCCGCTTTTTTCCTCGCCTCTTCCAAGCAAAAGATACTGTCCGATCTCAATCTTGTTTCCGTATGCCGCAAGTGTCCGCTCGCAGACGATCTTCGCACGCAGTTTTGTCAAGGTGCCTTCTTCCACCTGCGGAAGCCGTCCGTACAGTTCTTCGCTGATAATGGCATCAAAAAACGCATCTCCCAGGAACTCCAGCCGTTCATTGTTATACGGGCCGCTCTTCTCTTTTCCGATATGAAAAGAACTGTGCGTCAACGCATTCCGAAGGAGCGTTCTGTCCCGGAAATGATACTGTATCTTCTCTTCAAACTCCTGTATTCTGCTGCTATTCACGCGTCGAAATCTCCTCCAGCTCTTCTACGGAATTCTGGATGATCTGTACGACTCTGTTTTCTGCGTACGGGATCGCTTTCAAAATCGTATTCTTAACGCCGTTTGCGGAGGAGGACCCGTGCATCTTTACAATCGGTCCCTTCACACCGAGAATCGGCGCTCCGCCGTACTCCGAATAATCAAACTCACTTTTAAGATCCCGCATCTTTCCGGAAAGGAAAAGTGCGCCGATCTTGGCCGAAGTGCCGTCCGTAAACTTCCGCTTCAGAAGCTTCAGCACATTCCATGCAAGTCCTTCGGTCAATTTCAGAATAACATTTCCGACAAACCCATCGCAGACGATGACATCGCAGATCCCCTTCGGCACTTCTCGCGCTTCCACATTTCCAATGAAATGAACACTGCTCTTGGCCAGAAGCTCATAAGCCGCCTTCGTTAAGGTAGAGCCCTTCGCCTCCTCTGTTCCGATGTTTACCAGCCCGACTTTCGGCCTCTCGATACCGATGACCTTCTCCATATAAATGCTGCCCATCACGCCGAATTCCAAAAGATTCACCGGCTTGCACTCCGCGTTCGCTCCCGCATCCACAAGAAGGGACGGCCGACTGCCTCCGAGAATCGGGTACACGCTCGCGATCGCCGGTCGGTCGATTCCCTGGATTCTTCCGAGGATAAAAAGTCCGCCCGCCATCAGTGCGCCGCTGGAGCCTGCCGAAATGAACAGATCTCCCTCACCGCTTTTTACCATACCGATTCCGACGACCATGGAAGAGTCTTTCTTCGTTCGAATCGCCTTGACCGGAGCTTCTTCATTGGAAATCACTTCCGACGCATGCCGGATACTGAGCCTCGTTTCATCATATTTACCGCGGTACTTCCGAAGTTCCGCCGCAAGAGTTTCCTGATCCCCGACCAGGATGATCTCATCTCCGATCATCGACAGAGCATCGACAGACCCTTTCACGATTTCGGAAGGCGCGTTATCCCCACCCATTCCGTCTATTATAATTTTCATCATTTCCTCCTTTGTACAGCGAGAAATATTCCTATCCCTCTTCCCTTTAGTATATAACAGTTTTCACTGTTTTGAAAGCGTGATCCCACAGAATCCGGCATCATCCCTCGATTTTCACAATGGATACCTCGTAGGCCACATGGAGCGTACTGTTTCCCTCTGCATCCCTTTTCCGATATTCGCGGCTCTGGATTCGCCCTGTCAGCGTCAGCCGCATGCCAACCTCCAGCATCCCGGAATAAGCTGCATTTCTGCCCCACGCAATGCAAGGAATGTAATCCGATTTATTGTACATCCGATTGACCGCAAGCATAATATCGCAGATTTCCCTGCCCAGCGGCGAGGT
>CAKQWL010000173.1 GCA_934278965.1 uncultured Clostridia bacterium
AATAGTGCCCGTTTTATCAAAAACGATCGTATCCGCCTTTGCCGCAGCCTCCAGGAATTTTCCGCCTTTGACCGAAATATGGTAGGATCCGCTTTCGCGCATCGCAGAAAGAACCGCGATCGGCGTCGCCAGCTTCAGCGCGCAGGAGAAATCCACCATCAGCACCGCCAGCGCTTTTGTTGCATTCCGCGTCGCGAGATAGACCGCTGCCGTTCCGAGGAAGGTATAAGGCACGAGACGGTCCGCCAGCGTTGACGCCTTATCCTCTGCCGCAGACTTCAGGCGCTCGGATTCTTCGATCATTCCGACGATCCGATCATACCGCCCGCCGCCGGAAACCTTGTCAACACAGATCACGCACTCGCCTTCTTCTACCACCGTACCGGCGTAGGCGTAACTGCCGCCTTCCTTCCGTACCGGAAGAGATTCCCCTGTGATCGATGCCTGATTGACCAGGGCTTCCCCTTCCGTCACTCTTCCGTCCAGCGGGATCATATTACCCGTACGGACCACAATCTGATCGTTTTCTTCAATCTGACTGAGCGGAACGAGCACTTCCTGATCTCCCTTTTTCAGCCACACCTTGTCCACATTGAGCGCCAGTGCCCCCGCAAGATCGGCAACGGACTTCTTATGTGTCCATTCTTCCAAAATCTCGCCGAGCTTCAGCATAAACATGACGGAAGATGCGGTCTTAAAATCACGCCGCAGTACCGAAACCGCGACCGCGGTCGCATCCAATACCGAAACCGACAGCTTTCCTTTCGAAAGCGCTCTCAGTCCGTGACCGATGTATTTGACAGCACGCACCGACGTAATCGCGATCCGCACTGGTTCCGGCAGGAAGAGCTTTCTTACAGCCCTGCCCAGTACCGTCATGGTCAGCTTATCTTCAAATTCACGGTTCAATGCTCTTGTTGTATGCTCCGGCACCAAATCGCTGTCGTCCCGATCAAAAGAAAAAGCCGCGAGGGCTTCTGTCACCTTGCTCCTTTTCCCCTCATAAAAAATGACCGCATCCTGCGTCCGGTCATAGACCCGGACTTCCGTCACGCCGTCTGCCGCTCTCAGATAATATTCCAAATGGTCCGCCTGACCGAGCGTCATTCGGCCGCATATCGCACGCACACGCATACGGCCCTTTGATTCATGCAGAATAATGCATTTCATAAAGAACCCTCCTTACTATCCCTTCATTTGAAAAGGAATTGCTCTGAGCAATTCCTTATTCATTGCAGCCGCAGGAGCAGTCCTCGATTGTTTCACAGCATGCCTCGGAAGTGCGCTTTTCGTTCATCTCTTTCGCGTCCGCCAAGATGTCATCCGCGTTTTCCTTCACCGAAGTCACCTTCGTCATGACACTTTCCTTTGCACGCAGTACAGCAGCGGTCGTATATGTATACAACTTCTTTGCCTCTCTGCCGGCCAGGATTCCGACCCCCGCTGTTCCGAAAAGAACGCCTCCGGCAAAAATTCCGACCTTTTTCCATGTTGACTTCATCCTTTTCTACCTCCTTGTGTTTATCGGTTAGCGTTCGCTTACCGCCGTATATTATACCACCGAAATTTTAGAAATACCAGTTCTTTTTTCGATACCGCAAAATAAGACAAAACGAGGCACCGGGCGCGAGATTAGGAGCCGGCGCGTTTCAAGGTTCTTAGAAAGGCCTTCTTCTCTTCCGACACGCGGCGGCTTTCTATGGCCTTTTGAATAGCCTTGTTATGCGTCCATCTTTCGAGATGCGGCGTTTCAAAATACGAGATTGCGGCATCGTATTGTTTGGCGAGCGCCGTCGCAAAATACCACGCGATCATCATATTCACATAATACTCTTCCGAACGCACCGATGCAGCAAGCGCGAGAAAACCCGGATCAAAATCCTCCTCCAAAAAATGCGTCATCAGCATCTTCAAGGCAAACCGAACCGTATACGGCCGATCCGACCGAACCCACTCGTATATCTTGGCAAGAAGTTCTCTTCGGTGCTTCCTGAACACTCTCGGCGACAGCATGTCACAGGTCGCCCAGTTATCCACATAAGGCAGGAAACGCTCCAGCTGCGCTTCCGCTTCGTGATAATCCCGGATCCCCTCGATTAAAATCGCATGCAGGTTGTTTTCTTCATAATAATCGTGCGGGAGATGCTTCATAAAATCTGATGACGCATCGGATTCCGCAAAGTTCCTCGCAAACTTTCGCAGTTCCGGCGTGCGCACGCCAAGAATTCGGTCCGGGGCGAGATTGGGCACAAGCTTCGAATGAAATTCTTTGTATCCCGGATCTCCCAAGGCTGCCAGTGCTTTCACAATACTTTTTTCATCGGCTCTTTCCGTATCGCCGCTTTGAGCCTTTTCGGACGGTGTCTCGGACAGAAGGCCTTCTTCCCGCGCAATCGCAATGACCTCCCGATCGAAAGCAACGAGCAGGACCTCCATCTCATTCCTTGCAGCTCCGCCCTTCGCACTTTCTCCCATCCGAAAGGATTGAATCGTATCCACGGCGATCCGCAGGGCTTCCCGCTTCGGATAACCGTAAACACCTGCGGAAATCAGCGGAAATGCCACTGAAGTACATCCGTATTCCTGCGCCAGAGCAAGGGACTTTCGGTAGCAGGAGGCAAGGAGCTCCGGTTCTCCGTCTTTTCCTCCATGCCAAATGGGTCCGACCGTATGAATCACATACCGGCACGGAAGACGGTATCCCCTACTGATCTTGGCATCTCCTGCCGCACAGCCGCCCAGAGTGCGGCACTCCGCCAAAAGCTGCGGTCCCGCTGCCCGGTGAATGGCACCGTCTACGCCGCCTCCTCCGAGGAGCGTGCTGTTCGCTGCATTCACAATCGCGTCGCAGTGAACTTTTGTAATATCACCCTCCATCAGTCTGAGCCGCATCGTCTTCCGCCCTCCTTTCACCTGTCTCTTCGCCGCTTTCCGAAATCCATACCAGTCCCCGTACAATCCGCTCGACCTCTTGATCGAAATGACCGCCCGGGTTCAATTCAAACAAGGTTTTGGCACCTGCGCCTTCCAGCCGCCTCGCAGCCTCCGCCGTACAGGCTTCTACACAGGCCATTCTCGGATTCCTCGCGTTTTTCTCACGTTCCCCCAGGGACAGATACGCCCTTTCCGGCACCCGCATCAACCTTTCTTTTTTCATCCACTCTGCAAATCCGTCATACCAGAGAGAACCGGATACCGAAGCACAGCGGTCGAAAAAATTCGTTCGAAAAAAGGTAAAAACCGCAAAAAGCCCCGCAAGTGAATATCCTGCGATGCTGCGGCACAGAGAACTTTCCCCCGTAAATTCCGAGACCTCCGTCTCCACCACAGGCACGATTTCTTTCAAAAGCACCTGCAGATACCCGTCCGCCTTTCCGGCAAAAGCATCTCCTCCGCGGAACAGTCTTGCCGCAGGGTACGGCGTCAGCGCGTCATTCCAGAAATCGGTCACATCAATGACTGCCAAAGCCGCGTCCGGTGCGCCGCCTGCGGCATTCCTGCGCAGGCAGAACTGCTCCCAGATCGCTCCTGCATCTTCATAACCTCCGTTGAAGTAAATCATATGTCTCGTCTCCCGCGGATTTTCCGGCAAAAAAAGACGAACCGTTTTTTGATCAATTATCCATTTCTTTTCCATGTTTCCATTATACCATCGCGCGCGTCTCCGCGCAACGCAGGAGAAATTCTCTTCCGTAAAAACAAGGCGCCGCCCGCTTGTCTCGGATTCGTCGGCTGTGTTATACTGGTGGCAAACTAAAACGGAACAAGACCAAAGGGAAAAATTATGACCTCGATCAAACACGACTTAACAACCGGAAACATCACCTCAACAATGCTTGCCTTTGCCGCGCCGATGATCGCCGGCAATATGCTTCAGCAGTTTTATAATATTGCCGACAGCTTTATCGTCGGCAAATTCGTCAGTTCCGACGCTCTTGCCGCCGTCGGGTCCGCTTATTCCCTGATGACCTTCCTTACCTCGATCATTATCGGTCTTTGCATGGGCAGCGGCGCGCTTTTCTCGTTTTACTACGGGCAGAATAATCCCCAGCGGCTTTGGAATTATGTTCGGGTTTCTTTTCTTCTGATCGCGCTGATTTCCGTCTTGCTCAATCTGCTTTCTTTCG
>CAKQWL010000174.1 GCA_934278965.1 uncultured Clostridia bacterium
ATCCAGAAGTGACTGAAAAACCTGTAAAAGAACTTGTACATCCAGCGGATGCAGACCGATGGACGGTTCGTCGAAGACAAAGACCGAATCCGTCTGCATTTTGCCAATCTCACCGGCCAGCTTGAGCCGCTGCGCTTCGCCGCCGGATAATCCGGGCGTTTCTTCGCCCAGCGTCAGATAGCCGAGGCCCAGCTGGCGGAGAATGCACAGCTTTTGATGGACGGTTTTTCTGTCCCGGCAGAAGCCGATGGCGGAATTGACATCCATCGCCATCAATTCCTGGAGAGAAACGCTTTCTACGGATGGGTTTGTCAGTTTTATGTCATAGGCAGCTCTTGCGTAACGGGAGCCGCGGCAGTCCGGGCAAGGGATGTTCACATCCGGCAGAAACTGTACATCGAGACTTACAACTCCCGTTCCGTCACAGCCGGGGCATCGGAGCGCGCCCGTATTATAGGAGAAATCTCCGGCCTTATAGCCGCGCTCCTTTGCATCCGGAGATTTCGCGTAGAGTTTACGCAGCTCGTCGTGGACCCCCGCGTAAGTTGCAACGGTGGAGCGGACATTGATTCCGATGGGAGCGGCGTCAATGAGCTTCACATGCCGGATTCCATCTGCGGAAACAGAAGCGATCTGCTCCGGCAGCGGCCTTTCGTGGATTGCGGCTTCCAGCGCGGGAACAAGGCTTTCCAGAATCAAAGTGGTCTTGCCGGAGCCGGACACCCCGGTGACGACGGTGAGCCGTCCTTTGGGAATATCGATCTCCAAGGGTTTTACCGTATGAATCGGATTCGTAGACAGGTGGACTGCGCCGTTTGCGAAAAGCGCTTCCTTTTGAATCGGAGGGCGCAGCTGGGTTTCGGCTTTGCCGGAGAGAAACGGCCCGATCTGGGAAGCAGAATCCTCTTCGATGGCGGGAATATCGCCCTGCGCGATGACATAACCGCCCTTCGCGCCCGCTTCCGGACCCATTTCGATAATCCAGTCGGCCTCCCTTAAAATCTGTGTATCGTGATCTACCAAAATGACGGAGTTCCCGTCAGCGATCAGATCGTGCATCACACCGGTAAGCCCTACAATATTGGAGGGGTGCAATCCGATAGACGGTTCGTCCAGTACATAAAGAACGCCGGTGGTGCGGTTGCGGACGGCTCTCGCCAGCTGCATCCGCTGCCGCTCGCCGGTGGAGAGCGTGGACGCCGAGCGGTCCAGCGTCAGATAGCCGAGACCCAAGTCCATCAGCCGCTTCGCCGTGCTTTCGAAGGCTTCGCAGATACTTTCCGCCATAGGACGCATTTCTTCCGGAAGGCTTTCCGGAATTTTCCGAACCCATTCTGTCAGCTGGGATAATGTCATAGCGCAGGCTTCGTCCAGCGAAATGCCCAGAAGCCGCGGCGCGCGGGCCGCGGCGGACAGGCGTGTACCGTGACAGTCCGGGCAAATCTCCTCTTTGAGGAACTTTTCCACCCGCTTCATGCCTTTTTCGTCCTTGACCTTCGAAAGGGCATTTTCTACGGTGTAGACGGCATTGAAATAGGTGAAATCCAGTTCGCTTGCCTGATTGGAATTTTTGTTATGGTAGAAAATGTGTTTTTTCTCAGCCGGACCGTGGAACACAATCTCTTTTTCCCGTTCTGTCAAATCACGGAACGGTACATCGGTGCGCACGCCCATCTCCCGGCAGATATCGATCATCAGCGACCACATTAAGCTCTTCCATGGGGCAACAGCTCCCTCGTCGATGGTCCGTGAGTCGTCCGGCACCAGCGTATCTAGATCAACAGTGCGGACAATACCGGTGCCGCTGCACTTCTGGCAGGCTCCTTGGGAATTGAAGGCCAGCTCTTCCGCGGAGGGCGCGTAAAAATGCGCGCCGCATTCGGGGCAGATCAGTTCCTTGCCGGCCGCCACCCGGAGTGTCGGGTCCAGATAATGTCCGTTGGGACAGCGGTGATGGGCAAGGCGGGAATACAGAAGCCGCAGGCTGCTCAGCAGTTCGGTGCCCGTTCCGAAAGTACTGCGTATCCCGGGAACGCCGGGACGCTGGTGCAGCGCCAAAGCCGCAGGAACATACAGCACTTCCTCCACGCTGGCCTTGGAAGCCTGTGTCATGCGGCGGCGGGTATAGGTAGAGAGCGCTTCAAGATAGCGCCGGGAGCCCTCGGCGTACAGTACGCCCAAAGCCAGCGACGACTTGCCAGAACCGGACACGCCTGCGATGCCTACAATCTTCCCCAGAGGAATATCTACATCAATGTTTTTCAGGTTGTGGACTTTTGCGCCACGAATCCGTATTTTATCGATCATTCGTTTTACTCCTATCACAAGCTGACGCTGCCAGAAAAACTCGCCTGCAAAATTCGCGAGATAGGGCTTGCCCTTCCCTTGCGGGGGCACGGTTTTTCTGCGTCAGTCTTATCACTTTTTTCCTGTCTATCTGTCTATAGGAATGTTATATCATATTCTTGCTTCTTTTTCAATTTGGACGGAACACGGCAAATGTTATTCTCTACTTGAATTTGCGAATCGCTCGGATATAATTAGAACCAAGAGGAATCATCCGATCAATTTGATTTAAAGGAGATGGTATCATGAGAACAAAGCTAAAAATTACCGAAGGGATTTTCCCGATGCCGGTTCTGATGGTTGCGACTTATAACGAGGACGGCAGCGTCAATGTGATGAATGCAGCCTGGGGAATGATGCAGGCACGGGATACCGTTGCGCTGAAGCTTGGAAAGAATCGTAAGACCATGCAGAATATCAAGACACGGGGCGCGTTCACGGTCAGCATCGCGGATGCCGCGCATCTGACGGAGGCGGATTATTTCGGCGTAGAGTCCGGCAATGAAGTTGCCGACAAATTCGCCCGCAGCGGTATGACGGCCGAAAAAGCCGAAACTGTAGACGCTCCGGTCATCAAAGAGTTCCCACTTTGCCTGGAGTGCGAATTTATCGAATATCAGGATAATGCGTACGGCTGCGGTGTCATTGGCAAGGTGGTTAATGTTACCGCCGATGAAAGCGTCATGGTGAACGGCAAGATTGATATGTCGCTGGTCAACGCCATCGCTTTCGATCCCTACACCCACGGTTATTATAAAGTCACCGAGCGTGTGGGCGAAGCGTTCAAGGACGGCTTGAAACTGAAAAAGTAAGAGAAAGTCCGGGCAGAAAACTCATCGGACTTTTCTCATATATTCTAAAGCTGCGATAGAATTGTTCACAAGTTTTATGGTATAATTTGAA
>CAKQWL010000175.1 GCA_934278965.1 uncultured Clostridia bacterium
GTTCCGAAAGTATCTACCATAATGGAAACCGGTCTTGCAACTCCAATCGCGTAAGCGAGCTGGATCTCACACTTATCCGCAAGTCCTGCCGCCACTACATTTTTCGCCGCATACCGCGCCGCATAAGCCGCCGAACGGTCTACCTTTGTCGGGTCCTTTCCGGAAAACGCGCCGCCGCCGTGCCGCGCGTACCCACCGTAAGTATCCACAATAATTTTTCGCCCTGTTAATCCGGAATCCCCATGCGGGCCTCCGATTACAAACCGACCCGTCGGATTTACAAAGTATTTCGTTTCGTCATCCAACAGTTCCGCCGGAATCACCGGGCGAATGACCTTTTCAATCATATCCTCACGAATTTGTTCTGCCGACACCTCCGGTGCGTGCTGCGTCGAAATTAAGACCGTATCCACTCTCTTCACGGCATTTCCATCATATTCCACCGTTACCTGTGTCTTTCCGTCCGGCCGAAGATAGGAAAGCGTACCATCCTTTCTCACCTGTGCCAAGCGTCTCGCCAGCTTGTGCGCGAGCGCGATCGGCATCGGCATCAATTCCGGTGTCTCATTACAAGCAAACCCGAACATGATTCCCTGATCTCCCGCGCCGATTGTCTCGATCCGATCATCCAATGTGCCTTCTTTATATTCCAATGCCCGATCAACACCCATCGCAATATCGCCGGACTGTTCATCGATGGAAGTCATTACCGCACAGGTTTTCCCGTCGAATCCATATTCACTGCTGTCATATCCGATTTCAAGAATTACATTGCGCACGATGCTCGGGATGTCAATATTCGCTGTTGTACTGATTTCCCCCATTACCATCACGTATCCGGTGTTCGCCGTCGTTTCCGCCGCCACTCTGCCGTTCTGATCCTGCGCAAGAATGGCATCCAGAATCGCGTCGGAAATTTGGTCGCAGACCTTGTCCGGATGTCCTTCCGTCACGGATTCCGATGTGAATAACTTTTTCATTTATCTTCTCTCCTTTTTCTCATTGCCTTACCGCTTTTTATTTACTTCTTCTTCACTTTTTTCGTTTCTCTCACTGCCGTTTTCATCCGCGGCCGTTTGAAAAGGCTAAAGAAAAAATGCCAAAAGAAAAACCCCGCCAAAAGACGAGGACTGCTTCAAAGTTATCTCTCCTCATCTTTCAGAATATAGTCGCATATATATTCTGTGGGATTTGGCACCGTTTGCTGCCGTAACTTTGCGGCGGCACCGGTTGCCGGACTTCACAGGGCCCATTCCCTCAGTCTCTCTTGATAAGGTTTCTTCAGTTTTCTTTACCTAGAACAGTATATACCCGAATTCCGTTTTGTCAACCGCCGTTTGGGGTCTTGTAATTTTCTTCTTTTCGGGTATACTCTAATTATGAAAAAACGGAGGTAACAGTTTGATCCAGCAAAAATTCCAAGTCATCAAAGGGGGTATCGACCTGCCTCCGGAAATTGATAAAAGAGTCTTCTGCTCTGCATACGCTACCGATACGCGGCTGATGGGCGTTCTTGGCCTTTCTGTACATTGGGAAATTGAAAAGCACGGCATTCCGGATGATTTTTATCAGTTCTTTTATCTCGATGCCGAAGAATACGCAATCGAGAATTATATCAGCGTCCGCGGAAACAACCCGGAGGAAATCCACAAAGTCGAAAGCACTCTGATCGGCGGACTTGGAGGAGAGCGGGTCGAACTGACCGAACGGGAGTGCCGTCTCCTGCTCCAGAGCTTCGCGGATCTGAATGTCCGGTATCATCAACCGCTTCCGGATGGCTACAGCGAATATTCCTTCTTTTTGGAACCGCGGGAAACCAGTGACCTGGAAGAGCGCACTGCTTTAATGCGCAAAATCTGCACGGAAATTACCAACGATTATCAGCTCATTCACTATTTTTTGATGCGTATTTTCGGAAAGGACCTTCGTGCCGCGGCATTCCTTGCAGCGCCCGGTGTTGACCTTCATCTTTATCAGGACCTCGCGGCCGCAACGCTTTGCCGAAATACGGTCGATCCGGATCCTTCGCGGAGCAAGGCACAAGGGGATGCTTCCCCTTCAGCCGGACTCCCGGAATCCTACCTTTGTGAGTCACTTCTGGAACTGGATGACCTTTATATGATTGTCATCTCTCGCGTAGAAGTCGACGAGCGCGGACGCATCGCTGCATTTGAGCGCATCAGCACCTTCCGCGTCACCACGACCGAAGCGGCAATGCAGCTTGCGAAGCCGGAATTTATGACGATCTACACGCTTCTCTTCGATTCTGCCGAATTTGAGACGCGCTGCGGCAGTCTGGTTGATGAGGCGATGGTCTCTTCGCACGAGAACGGCAAGATGTATATGCTCTTCCATAAGGATAACGAGCATGTAAAGCATCGAACCTTTCTCTTAAGTGAAGATGTCCGGGGACTTCGTTATGTCTCCGA
>CAKQWL010000176.1 GCA_934278965.1 uncultured Clostridia bacterium
ATAAATCTTTCGTACTTTCTTTGCACCGTGCTTCATAATCGTGGTTTCACCCATCGTCACCTGACCGTCTCCGCCGATGCAAATATCCTCTGCGTTTCTTCTCACTGCTACAATCGTTGTTGCATGAAACTGTCCCATACTTGACTCCTCCCTTTTTTCCCCTGTCTATTCCTTATAATCACATTCCGGATTAGAACAGGCGTATCGAGTTCCCTTATTCTTTCTTTCTACGAGAAGGCTGCCGCATTTCGGGCACTTTTTCTCTACCGGACGGTACCAGTAGACCTGATCACACTCCGGATACCCGCTGCACCCATAGAAGGTTTTTCCCTTCTTGCTTCTTCTTACAATAATATCTTTACCACACTTCGGGCACTTTACGCCGACCGTTTTTACGATTCTTTTGGTATTTCGACACTCCGGATATCCGCTGCACGCGATGAAATCCCCGAATCTTCCGCTCTTCCGGACCATCGGCCTTCCGCACAGCTCGCAAAGTTCTCCCGTCGGTTCATCTTCGAATTTTACTTTTTCCATCTCACTTTCGGCTACCGAAAGTTCTTTTTGGAAGCCGCCGTAAAAATCCCTCAGGATCTGCTTCCAGTCATCGTCCCGCACCTCTACCAGGTCCAGCTTATCTTCCATATCCGCCGTAAATCCGGCGTCCACGATTTCTTTGAAATATTTCTCCATAAATTCGGCCACGATAAAGCCAAGCTCTGTCGGAACCAGCGATTTTTTTTCGCGGGAGACATACTTTCTTTCAATCAATGTTGCAACAATCGGAGCATAGGTAGACGGGCGTCCGATATTTTTTTCCTCCAAATCTTTTACAAGACTCGCTTCCGTAAACCGTGCCGGAGGCTGCGTGAAGTTTTGGCTGCTTGAAATTTCTTCCTGCACCAACGCATCCCCTTCCGCCAAAGGAGGAAGCATTTTGCTTTCATCCTCATCGTCCGCCGCGCGATACACCTTCAGATATCCGTCAAAAACCAGCTTGGAACCGCTCGCACGGAAAACATACCCGTTGTTCTCAATTTCGGCCGACACCGTACGATGAACGGACGCTTTCATCTGACTCGCCATGAAACGCGACCAGATCAGTTTATATAATTTATACTGATCCTTGGACAAGGAGTCTTCAATTTCGTCCGGCGTAAGCTCTACATGGGAAGGCCGGATCGCCTCATGCGCATCCTGCACATCCTTTTTCTTATTGCTGTAAAAATTCTTGCCGTAATAGGCTTCTCCGAAATTCCGAAGAATATATTCCTTCGCCGCACTTCTCGCTTCTTCTGAGATCCGAACCGAATCTGTTCGAATGTAAGTCACAAGTCCGACGCTTCCCTGCCCTTTGACACTCACGCCTTCATACAGCTGCTGCGCAATCTGCATGGTCTTCCGCGTATTGAAGTTCAGCCGCGTCGAAGCCTCCTGCTGCAGCGAACTGGTCGTAAACGGCGCATAAGGCCGCTTGGAGCGTTCTTTTTCCTCGACTTTTCGAACAGAAAAGCCCGCCGGATCCAGTGCCGCAAGCACCGCTTCCGCGTCGTTTTGATTAGAGAGCGTAATTTTCTTTCCCTGGAATTCGGTCAATTTAGCCGGAAATTTTTTCCCCTTCGCTTCATTTTTTCTCAGCTGTGCTTGGATCGTCCAATACTCCTCCGGAATAAAACTGCGGATCTGATTTTCCCGATCGCAGATAATTTTCAGCGCCGCGGACTGTACTCGTCCTGCCGAAAGGCCGCGTCTTACCTTTCGCCAGAGGATCGGACTGATCTGATAACCCACAAGCCGATCAAGCGCTCTGCGCGCCTGCTGCGCGTCCACCAGGTGGAGATCGATCGGTCTTGGGTGTTTCATTGCCTCCTGAATCGCTTTTTTCGTAATTTCATTAAAGACGATTCGGCATGGTTCTTTTTCATCTATGCCAAGCAGGTACGCAAGATGCCATGAGATGGCCTCCCCCTCACGGTCCGGGTCGGTTGCCAGATAAATCTTATCCGCCGCCTTCGCTTCCTTTCGCAGTTCCTTGATCAGGTCGCCTTTCCCTCGGATTGCGATATACTGCGGCTCAAAATCGTTTTCAATGTCGATTCCCAGTTTGCTTTTCGGCAAATCGCGAACATGCCCTACCGACGCCACAACTTTATATCTGGACCCGAGAAACTTCCCGATGGTTTTCGCCTTCGACGGGGACTCTACTATTACTAAATGTTTTTTGGCGGTTGCTGCCATGTCTCATCCTCCTGCAAACTCCTGACAAAATACACTGAAATGATTATATTTCCTCTCTTTTTATTTTGCAATAAAAATTTTCCCGAAACTCGTACAAATTATCCCCTTCATTTCAAGCACTGTAACCATCCCATTGATCTCAGCCAATGTCTTTCCGGATACGCGGCACAGTTCACCCGCGGTCATCTCGCCGCCCGCCTCGATCCACGCGGCAAGCTTTCGCTCTTCTCCGGAAAGCGCTTCGCTGAATTCCCGATCGACTTTGCCGCGAACGCCCAAATCCCAAAGGAGATCATCAATGACTGCGATCGGCTGAGCACCGTCACGCAGCAGTTTATTCGTCCCGATGCTCATCACACGATTGATATTTCCCGGAAGCGCATACACGCTGCGCCCCTGCTCCGCCGCCAATTCCGCCGTAATAAGCGAGCCGCTTGAAAGGCCCGCTTCCACAACGATCACTCCCTCGCATAGGCCGCTGATAATTCGATTGCGGCGTGGAAAGGTATACTTTGTCGGCGGATGCTCCGGCGGATATTCCGAAAGAAGAAGCCCCTTCTCACCGATTTCACGCATCAGAGAACGATTTGCCGTCGGAAAGCAAAACTGAAGACCGCATCCCATTACGGCAATCGTTTTTCCGCCTGCATGAAGAGCACCCCGGTGTGCAAGTGAATCAATGCCGGCCGCCATCCCGGAAACGACCGTAATCCCGGCCTCCGCCAGCCGCTGCCCGATTCGAAAAGCGGCCCATCGGCCATACTCGGTCGGTTTTCGAGTCCCCACCACCGCAAAACACCGCTCCTGCATCCACTTCGGATCACCTCGATAATAAAGACCGGCCGGCGGATCCGGAATTTTGCGCAAAAGCTCCGGATAACGATCATCCCTCTCTGTCAGAAACCCGCTTTCTTCTTTCCTTTCTCTTTTTTGTTCCTCCATTTTCTTTTCTCTCCCCCGTTCCTTTCTTTACCTTCACGATTCCATTCACCTTCCGTACAAACGATCGACAACCCGATATTGAAGTGCCTCTGCCGCGTGTTCCGCCCGAATCTGCTCCTCCCCTGCAAGATCGGCAATGGTCCGTGCAATCTTCCGGACTTTGGTGCACGCCCGTGCCGACAGACCCAGCTTCTCATAAGCCATCCGGATCATCTTCTCTCCTCTTTCATCCAACGCGCAGTACTTCTCAATCTGCGCACCGATCAGCTTCCCGTTCGTCAAAAGGCTGTTTTCCGTGCAGTACCGTTTTTGCTGTATCCGGCGGGCCTCCTCCACACACCTGCGCATGTTTTCAGAGGAGTCCTGCGCCTGCTGCGCCGCTTGATTTCCTTTGTAAAAGAGTGCGTCCGAAGAAGGTTTCTCCATAAATACCTGCAGATCCATTCGATCCGCAATCGGACCGGATAACCGATTTTGGTAACTGCGCAATTCACTTCCGCTGCAGGTACACACATGCGCGCTGTCGCCGAAATACCCGCATCGACACGGATTTCCGGCCGCGACAAGCAAAAATGAAGCCGGAAAAATGACCCTTCCCATTTCCCGGTCTACGGGAATCACCCCTGTTTCCAGCGGACGCCTTAGCCGCTCGATTATTTTTCGATCAAACTCCGGGAATTCATCCAAGAAAAGGATCCCTCTGTGCGCAAGCGACAGCTCCCCGGGCTTCGGGATTCTGCCTCCGCCGAACATAGCCGCCTCCGTCACAGCATGGTGCGGTGCGCGGAATGGGCGAAGCTCAATCATCGGCAGATTTTCTGTCAAAAGTCCCGCCACGCTGTAAATAACCGTCAATTCCTGCTTTTCCTGTTCTGTCAAAGCATGCATGATTGTCGGAATCCTTTCGGCAATCATCGTTTTGCCGGTTCCCGGCGCTCCCAGAAGCAGCAGCCCGTGATCTCCCGCAGCCGCAATCATTGCCGCCCGCTTGGCGGAGAGCTGCCCGCGGACCTCCGAAAAATCCGGAGCGGCCGCTGCCTTCCTTCTTTTTCTTACATTATTATAGATGGGAAGCCTCTTTTCGTTCCGAAGATGCAGGGCAACCTCCCTTAACGACCCGGCTGCAAGAATTTCAACACCGCTCAGCATGCAAACCTCTTGCGCATTTCCCTCGGGCAGAATCAGCTTTTTAATTCCCGCCTTTTGAAGTCCGATTGCGAGCGGCAGGGCCCCTTTTACGGCTTCCAGCTGCCCCGAGAGGGAAAGCTCGCCGAAAAATCCGATACTCTCCAGTGCCGAAGGCGGGACCAGACCGTCCGATGTCAAAATTCCTACGGCGATCGGAAGATCAAAGTGACTCCCCTCTTTCCGCGCGGAGGCCGGTGCCAGATTGATCGTGATCCGTTTTACCGGAAAATCATATCCGGAATTCAAAACAGCCGAACGCACGCGTTCTTTCGCTTCACGGATGGTGGTCGATGGAAGCCCCACCGTGTACAGCGCCGGCAGTCCCCTGCTCAGATCGGTTTCCACCGTTACCGGATAAGACTCGATTCCGTCCAGTGCGGCCGTATATACTTTTGAAAGCACTATTTCCTTCCTCCTTCGAACGCATTCTCTAAATACCGAATCCAAACTTTGCCGTCCAAGACCAGAAGTTCCATAACATCCAGCCGCAGAGCGTAATTCCTATACTCGGGATGACAGAGCAAATAATACTCCGCCGTCACCCGAAGCCGTGCGCGTTTTCGGTGATTCACGGCTTCCGCTGGCAGACCGTAAGCTCTTCCTCTCCGTGTCTTTACTTCTATGAAACAGAGAACCCCTCTTCGCTCCGCGATAATATCGATCTCACCCCTCCGACATCGAAAATTACAGGCAATAATTTGGTATCCGCACTGTTTCAAATAATTCTCCGCGCATTTTTCACCCGCCGCCCCGGTTTTTCTGCGTATGCTTTCTTTTTTCTGCACCATTTTTTGTACCATCTCTTTTGCTCCTTCCCTTTCGGATATTTATCGAATTGTTATATTTGTTATATTTTACATTATTTTACAGAAAACAGCAAGCTTGTTTTCTCTTCTATTTCACTTTATTATCGCGTTTGGTTTTGTTTCAGTATCCGAAATATTGAATTCCGCGCACTCCTATGGTACAATAATACACCGTACGGTGCTGCGTTTTGCGCCGCGGTGCCGAAATAAAAATGAACACAGTAAAACTACCACAGTAATGTGAAACCGCGTAACAAAGGAGTCCTCTGATGGAACAAAATCAATCGAAATTTTCACAGTATCACTTTTTAGCGGGAGGTCTTTTTGCATTTCTCGCATTGTACGCCCTGATTAATACCGTTCAGTTTCTGAATTATTCTTGGATCGGCTTCTCTGTTTTCATACAGTTTTTTGCCCTGATCTGCTATATCATCGCGGCCATTCTTCTCTTCACCAACCGGCGGGACTGGCTTGCCTGTGCCGGTTTCGGCGTGCTGGCTTTTGAGAAGCTGTGCTGCCTCTTCATTCCGTATGTCTCCGGGAAGGGAACAATATTCTTTTCGCTCATTGCGT
>CAKQWL010000177.1 GCA_934278965.1 uncultured Clostridia bacterium
GCTGTTCCGTGGAAGACAGGAATGAGAGTGGACAGAAAAAGAACGGCGTGTTATACTGAAAAAGAACAAATGTTTGAAAATACAAAACGGGTCGGAGGGAAATATGGCAAAAAAAGCGAAAACGGTATTTGTCTGTCAGGAGTGCGGTTATGAGAGCCCGAAGTGGATGGGACAGTGCATCTGCGGTGCGTGGAACACGATGGTGGAAGAGAAGGTCTTTGACGCGGAGGAAGATGATAAAAGAAGCCGGCGTATCGACGGGGGCCGCTCCGCGCACCATACCGGCGGCCGAAGCAGGGGTGCGGCAGCACTTCCGGAAATCAGTGCGGGCGTGTACACTCGGTTGGATACAGGAATCGGAGAACTGAATCGCGTCTTGGGCGGCGGCCTGGTCAAAGGATCGCTGACATTGATCTCGGGGGAGCCCGGAATCGGAAAATCCACGCTGATTATTCAGGCGGCCGCCCGGATTTCCGAAAAGTACGGAAAGGTGCTTTATGTGTCCGGAGAGGAATCTGCGGAACAAATCAAAATGCGCGCGGACCGGGTGTGCGAGGGGGAGGAGCTTTCGAACCTCTTCATTTTGTCGGAAACCAATATGGAAAATGTGGAGGAAATCTGCAAAACGCTTCAGCCGGTGTTTGTAATCATCGACTCCATTCAGACGATGTATACAGCAGACATGGATTCCGCGCCGGGGAGTGTATCGCAGGTGCGTGCATGCGGGAATATTCTGATGCGCGTTGGCAAGGTGACCGGCGTACCGATTTTTATTGTTGCGCATGTCACAAAGAGCGGGGAACTTGCGGGGCCGAAGATCGTGGAGCATTTGGTGGATTGTGTGCTTCATTTTTCCGGAGAGAGAAGTCAGGATCTGCGGATCCTGCGTTCGCAGAAGAATCGGTTCGGAACGACTAGTGAAATCGGTGCTTTTGAAATGGCAGAGGAGGGACTGCTGGAAGTGCAGAATCTGTCGGAAAGCTTTCTGGAAGGGATGGATTCGGCTTCGGAAGGCGCCGCGGTAACCGCGATTTACGAAGGCACCCGGCCTCTGCTCCTGGAAATCCAGGCTCTGGCGGCGCCCGCCAATGTCGGGTTTGCTCGCCGAACCGCGATTGGTGTGGACCCGACAAGACTTCATATGATCCTTGCGGTGCTGGATCGAAAGGCCGGGATTTCTTTACTGAACCACGATGTTTATGTCAATATTGTCGGCGGTCTGCGGCCGGAGGATACCTCCATTGACCTTGCGGTAGCGCTTGCTATTTATTCGGCGTTTCGGCGTGTACCGATCGATGCCAAAACGCTGAGTCTCGGTGAAATCGGACTGACCGGGGAACTGCGCGCCGTCAAGAGCGCGGAAAAAATTGTGCGGGAAGCGGCAAGAATGGGTTTTACGAAGATCATCATGCCGAAGCGGAACGCGATGCGGCTAAAAGAAAAAGCCGATGAGATCCCGGAAGGGGTAAATATCATCGGCGTTCGCGGTCTTTCGGATGCGATTCAGAAATTGAAAGAGCTTTAAGCGGGTTTCAGCTCGAACCAGAAAGTACTGCCCTTGCCGACCTGGCTGTTAACACCGAAATCGGCATTGTGCAGAGATAAGATGTTCTTGACAATAGAGAGACCCAGCCCGCTTCCGCTGGTGCTCCGTACATGATTGGTGCTGGCTTTGTAATATCGATCCCAAATATTTTCCAATTCGGACGGCTCGATTCCCATTCCGTGATCGGTGACCTCAAAGCGTATTTTTCCGTGCGTTTTTCGTGCGCTGACATAGACCGTACGGTCGGTACCGCAGTACTTTACGGCATTGGTTAAAAGATTGGAAATCACCTGCTTGATCTTCGTCTCATCCGCATACGCATAAAGATTGTCCGGGCAGTCAAAGAGAATCAGATAACCCTCCTGCTCGATCAGCACACCGTAAGACTGCAGAATGGACTCGGTCGCGTCTTTGACGGAAAAACGGGTCTTTTCCAGCGGATTGACACCGGATTGAAGTCGGGACATCGTGAGCATATCGGAGACGAGCACGTTCAGCCGGTCGGCTTCGTCGATAATGATCTGAAGAGGTGAATTCCGTTTTTCCGGATTATCCCCGGAGAGATCCCGAATCATTTCCGCGTAGGACT
>CAKQWL010000178.1 GCA_934278965.1 uncultured Clostridia bacterium
TGAGGATGGGTTTGACGGACTGCGGGTGCGGGGTGATTTGAATCCACTGGTTGCCACGGATATTAAGACACTGCCGTATCCGGGGTTCCCAACGGATATGCAGTCGATTTTTATGGCATTTTTGGCGACGACAGAATGCAGAAGCAGTATCATCGAAACTGTTTTTGAGAATCGGTTTATGCATGTTGCGGAATTGGAGCGTATGGGTGCCAATATTGAGACCGAGGATCGGAAAGCGGTTGTCACAGGACCGACAAAGCTGGTCGGGGCAAAGGTGCTTGCGACGGATCTTCGTGCGGGCGCTGCGGTAGTGCTCGCCGGACTGGTAGCGAGTGGAGAGACGGAGGTCTCTGAAATTTATCATATCGAACGGGGATATGAGAATTTTATCGAGAAATTCCGAAGCATTGGCGCGCAGATCGAGAGAATGGAGGAGCGGCTTAAGGAGGGATGATCGGGAGGAACGAAATCGTCCCGCAGAAAAAACGCGGACCGTGGATTGGAGGGCCATGGTCCGCGCTGTTGTTGCTACAGCACGCGTATGCCGGTATAATAATGCGCAAGGATTTCCTTGTAGGTGTAACCTTCTTTCGCCATTCCGTTTGCGCCGTATTGGCTCATACCGACACCGTGTCCGTAACCGTTGGTTGTGAAAGTGACTGATTCACCGGATGCGGCGACCGTGAAATCCGAGGAGGCAAGGTTTAGCGCTGTACGGATTTCCCGTCCGGTATAAGATGCCTTGCCGACGGTGAAGCATGCTACATTTCCGCCTTCGGTTCGGGACGAGACGGAGATATCGGAAGCGGTAAAATTGCCGGTGCCGCGGTTTTGAAAGGCGGAATTTAATTTGGAAGAAAGCTCGAGCAGGCTCAGTGTGACCTGCTCGTTGTTGTGTGTGGCGCCTTCTTCGTAGGGGCTGTCAACGCTGCGGAGGTAAGGAACCGTGCTGGCAAATACATCTTCTGAGTTTTCCGTGCGCCCGCCGCTTGAAGAATGGAAGAGCGCTTGCGATACCAGGGCACCGTCGTAATACATCATTTCACCTTTTGTATCCGAAACGGCTTTTTGTATTTTTCGATATCCCGTTTCCATCCACGCGGCGCCTTTCTGGGCGGCGAGAGCTTCCTTGCTGCGATAGGCCTGGCAGTGAACATCATCACAGAGCGCAGCTGCGGGATGCGCGTCGGGGAATCCGCCGTCTCCGGAGCGGAGTACCTTTGAAAGGCTGTAGGTGCGTGCCGCGACGGCCTGTGCCTTGAGCGCCTCCGGTTCAAACGAAGAGGGCATTTCGGCGGCAACGACTCCGGTAACATAATCTTCAAAACCGATGTTTTGGACGGTCTTGGAGGAAGTGATATAAACCTGGACCGTTTTCGGAGGTTTGATTCGCTTGATCGGCGCGTCCTTTTCGTTCAAGGGCAGCTTCTCCGCATGAAAGAAGGAAAGAATAAAAATCGGGATTAGAAAAAGGGCGACTAGTGTTACGGCAGTCGAACCGGCTGATGCCAGGATCAGTTATTTGTGGATTTTTTTCATCTGTAAGGACCTCCGAAAAGTAAGCGTTTCTTGATTTATATATATGCGGACAGGCTTTCGGATTATGCCTTTTAGACCTTTAAAATATCGAAAAACTCTGTGAGAAGCGCGGTGCCTTCCGGAAAAGCGTCAACGATGTTCCAAATGCTGAGACCGGCCAGCCCATATTCTCGGACAAGCTCAAATTTGGCACGCCAGCTGCGCTCATCCTCAAACCAGACAACATGTTCTGCGCCGAGGCTGTCGGTATAATAATAGTAAGGGGACTGGTCGCGTTCGCTGTACTGAATTTCGACACCAACGCGCTCGGCACGTGACTTTGCCTCCGGGTTGCTGATTCGTTCGGCACGGGATTGCCCTTGAATAAATGGCAGTGTCCAGTCGTATCCATAATTCGGGATGCCCATCAGGATCTTATCCGGTGCAATTTCGGAGAGTCCGTATTCCAGGACCCGGCGCACCTCCGGAAGCGGCGCGACCGGAAGCGGGGGACCGAATGTATATCCCCATTCATAGGTCATCAGAAGTACAAAATTGGCGCCTTGCCCCATTCCGTAGTAATCGTGGCCCTGGTAGAGAAGTCCGCTCTGATCGGCGGAAGTCTTTGGAGCCAGTGCGACTGTGACGAGAAAGCCGGCTTCATTGCAGCGTTCGGCCGTTTTGGTGACGAGCGCCGTGTATTGGTCACGATTTTCGGCGGGGACATATTCAAAATCGAAGTCAATGCCGAAGAATTCCTTTTCTGCAAGAAGGGAGAGAATATTGCGGATCAATGCGTCTTCTGCACCCGGTGTATTGAAAAAGTCCGAGAGGATATCGCTGTCGAATGACCCATCCTCATTGCGGGCTGTGAGGACCATCAGTCCGCCGGTACCGTTTGCGTCTGCCGCGGCGAGAACGGATGAATCGTCCAATCCGATCAGGCTGCCGTCCGTTTTGAGTCCGTAGCTGAAGGAAGAAATCAGCGTAAGTGCGGGAAGCCAGGAAGAAAGTATTTCCGGGTCTATTGTCGGGTAGGTATAACCGTTTGCGACAATGATTTCTTTTTCATTCATAAAACCACCTCCGGCACAATATATGCAAAATTTGCGCATTACTTTCAGAGAATAATATGGTAAAATGAAAGCAGGCTATTTCAAAATTGATTTTAAAAGGAGTAACCATGGAAAATTTACATTATCTGAAGCTGCTCGCGAAGGATTATCCCAACGCAATGGAAGTGTCGAAAGAGATTATCAATCTGAAAGCGATTCTCGCACTGCCGAAGGGAACGGAATACTTTCTTTCGGACCTTCACGGGGAGCATGAGGCGTTTATTCATATGATAAAAAGCGCATCCGGTGTGATCCGCTCCAAAATAGAAGAACTGTACGACGGCACGCTCAGCAGGGAAGAGCGGGAAAACCTCGCGGCGCTGATTTACAATCCGGAGGCGGAGATTGCGCGCAGGAAGAAGAGCGAGGAGAACATCAATGATTATTACAGGGATGTGATTTACCGCATGATCGAGATCTGCCGTTCGGTATCGA
>CAKQWL010000179.1 GCA_934278965.1 uncultured Clostridia bacterium
GACCGGGTATGTACATCGGAAGTACAGGGCCGAGAGGTCTTCATCATCTGGTTTACGAAATTGTGGATAATTCCGTAGACGAAGCGTTGGCCGGATATTGTAAAAATATTCATGTTACTATTCAGAAGGATAATTCCATTATGGTAGAGGACGACGGACGAGGAATGCCGGTAGACCGTCATCCGAAGCTCGGAATTCCGGCGGTTGAAGTTATTCATACGGTCCTTCATGCAGGAGGAAAGTTTGGTGGCGGAGGATATAAGGTTTCCGGCGGACTTCACGGTGTCGGAGCTTCTGTCGTAAACGCACTTTCCACGCAGATGATCGTCGAGGTAAAAAGAGACGGTAAGATTTATCAGCAGACCTACCAAAGAGGAAAGACGGTCACACCGCTGACAGAAATCGGCGAATCCAGAAAAACCGGATCAAAAACCACCTTTTGGCCGGATCCGGAAATTTTCGAAGAGGTCGAATTCGACTTCGCTACGCTGGAGCACCGTCTGCGTGAGATGGCTTTTCTGAACAAAGGAATCCGCATCACCCTAAAGGACGAGCGGGAAGGAAAGAAGAAAAAAGAAGAGTTCCACTATGAAGGAGGAATCAAAGAGTTTGTTAAGCATCTGAATGCCAACAAAGAGCCGATTCATCCGGAAGTAATCTATTTTGAGCTTGTGAAGCAGGATCTTGAAGTAGAAGTCGCGATGCAGTATACGGACAGCTACAGCGAACTCGTGCTTTCTTACGCGAATAATATCAACACCACAGAGGGCGGCACGCATATGGCCGGCTTCAAAGCTTCCCTCACCCGTGTGTTCAATGATTATGCAAAAAAGAACAAGATTTTGAAAGATAACGACGCCGCGCTGACCGGAGATGATATCCGGGAAGGACTTACGGCGATTGTTTCCGTTAAACTGACAAATCCTCAGTTTGAAGGTCAGACAAAGACAAAGCTCGGAAACAGCGAAATGAGAGGATTTGTCGAAACTTCCACTACGGAAAACCTGACTGCTTTTCTGGAGGAAAATCCGGCACAGGCCAAGATTATTCTTGAAAAATGCCTGCGTGCACAGCGAGCACGGGAGGCCGCGAGAAAAGCGCGGGATCTGACAAGAAGAAAGGGTGCGCTCGAAAGCTTTTCTCTGCCGGGCAAACTGGCAGACTGCTCCGAGAAGGATCCGTCGCTTTCGGAGATTTTCCTGGTCGAGGGAGATTCCGCCGGCGGCAGCGCGAAGGAAGGGAGAGACCGGAAGCGTCAGGCGATCCTTCCGCTTCGTGGAAAAATCCTGAATGTAGAGAAAGCAAGACTCGATAAAATTCTTAACTCGGAAGAAATCAAAAATATGATCACTGCGTTCGGCTGCGGAATCGGTGCGGATTTTGATCTCGAAAAGCTTCGTTATCATAAAATTATCATCCAGACCGATGCCGATGTAGACGGAGCACCTATCCGGACGCTTCTTCTCACATTCTTCTATCGATATATGACACCGCTGATCGAAAACGGATTTGTTTACGCGGCTCAGCCGCCGCTTTTTCGGGTAAAGAAGGGAAAAGAGACTTATTATACGTATTCGGAAAGAGAACAGGAAAAGCTGATGGCGGAGCTTTCTGAAAAGGGAAGCGGCAAGGCAGAGATCCAGCGGTACAAGGGTCTTGGCGAAATGGACGCAGAACAGCTTTGGGAAACGACGATGGATTTCCATCACCGGACCTTGATCCAGATTACGCTGGAGGACGCAACGGCAGCAGACGAGATTTTCACCACATTGATGGGCGATAAGGTACCGCCGAGAAAAAAATTCATTGAGGAAAATGCCGTTTACGCGACACTGGATGTTTAAGAAAGAGGGGCAGTATGACAACATTACTTGAAGATCAGAGGATGATCCAACACGAGATCCATGATGAAATGAAAAATTCCTATATCGATTACGCGATGAGCGTTATCGTAGGAAGAGCCCTCCCGGATGTCAGAGACGGATTGAAGCCGGTACATCGCAGAATCCTTTACGGGATGAGTGAGCTTGGTGTTACACCGGACAAACCGCACAAGAAATCCGCGCGTATCGTCGGAGAAGTCATGGGTAAATATCACCCGCATGGTGACAGCTCGATTTACGATGCGATGGTAAGGCTCGCGCAGCCTTTTTCGACAAGATATATGCTCGTGGACGGTCACGGAAACTTCGGTTCCGTGGACGGAGACGGTGCAGCGGCGATGCGTTATACAGAGGCGCGTATGACACCGTTCGCGCTTCAGATGCTTCGGGATATCGACAAGGAAACCGTTGATTTTGTTCCGAACTTCGATGAAGAGGAAAAAGAACCGACGGTCCTTCCGTCCAGAATTCCAAACCTGCTTGTAAACGGCAGCAACGGAATTGCGGTCGGTATGGCGACCTCGATCCCTCCGCATAATCTTTCGGAGGTCATCGACGGTGCTGTGATGATGATCGATGATGAGAACTGCACGGTAGAGGATTTGATGAAGGTGATCAAGGGACCGGATTTTCCGACCGGCGCCGTTATCAATGGAAAGAGTGGGATCCGCGAGGCTTACCGCACCGGGCAGGGTAAAGTCATTGTGCGCGCCGTTACGGAAATTGAAGAAACCAATCGCGGAAGACATCAGATTGTCGTTACCGAGATTCCGTATCAGGTCAATAAGGCACGAATGATTGAAAAAATGGCGGAAATGGTCAAGGATAAGAGAATCGAGGGAATTTCAGAGATCCGGGATGAATCCAACCGCCATGGCACTCGAATTGTCATCGAACTGAAAAAAGATGTCAATCCGCAGATTATGCTGAACCGACTTTACAAGCATACACAGCTTCAGGAAAGTTTTTCGATGATCATGCTTGCCCTTGTCGGCGGGCAGCCGAAGATTCTTACGCTTTACGATATTCTGCACGAATATCTCAAGCATCAGAAAGATGTTGTGACAAGGAGAACGCTCTTTGATAAGAAGAAAGCGGAAGCCCGGGCACATATCCTGGAGGGACTTTTGATTGCGCTGGATAATATCGATGAGATCATCCGGATCATTCGCGCAAGTTATAATGACGCAAAAGAAAAATTGATGGAGCGTTTCGGTCTTTCGGAGATTCAGGCGCAGGCGATTCTCGACATGCAGCTGCGCCGACTGCAGGGACTGGAAAAAGAGAAGATTCAGAATGAATATCAGGATCTTCTTCAAAAAATCGCGTATTACAACAGCCTTCTTGCGGATGAGCACCTTCTTATGGGCGTGATCAAGGATGAGCTGATTGAAATCAAAGAGAAGTACGGCGATGAAAGAAGAACGAAGATCGTCGCCGATGTGACGGAATTTGACGAGGCGGATTTGATCGAGGAAGAGCAGGTCTGCATTACTTTGACGCATCTCGGATACATCAAGCGTGTGTCGGCGGACACCTACAAGACACAGAAGCGCGGAGGAAAGGGGATCACCGGACTCACGATGCGGGAAAACGACTTCGTGAAAAACCTGATCATGACCTCTACGCATGATTACCTTGTTTTCTTTACCAATACCGGTAAGGCGCATCGGCTCAAGGCATACGAAATTCCGGAAGCACAGCGTACCGCGAAGGGAACGCCGGCGATCAACTTCCTGAATCTGATGCAGCGTGAGCGGATTACGGCGATTATTACCACGAAAGATTTCAAGGATGAGAATAAGGAAAAATACCTGATCGCGGTGACGAAGCGCGGAACGATTAAGAAAACAGCGCTTTCCGAGTTTAACACCAACCGCAAGACCGGTCTTATCGCAATCAGCCTGAAGGACGGAGACGAGCTGGTGGGTGTACAGGAAACCTCCGGAAGCGATAATGTTCTGATTATCACGAAGAACGGCAAGTGTATCTGCTTCTCGGAAAACGATGTTCGTCCGATGGGAAGAATGGCGGCCGGTGTCCGTGCGATCAGCCTGGATGACGATGACCAGGTCGTTTCCATGCAGCTCGTGCAGCCGGGACAGGAGCTTCTTGTTGTTACGAAGAACGGATACGGCAAGCGGACCAAGGTTGAGGAATACAAGCTTCAGGCAAGAGGCGGAAAGGGTCTCCTTACCTACGATAAGGCGAAGTTCAAAAAGACGGGCGAGCTGATCGGTGCGATGGTCGTAAGCGACGATGATGAGGTTTTGATGATCAATTCCGACGGAATCATCATTCGGATCAAGGCCAGTGATGTTTCAAGACTCGGACGCGCGACACAGGGTGTACGGATCATGAAGGTCGGAGAGGATGCGAATATCGTAAGCATCGCGCGGGTCATTAAAGACGATGAAGCAGATGAATCAAGCGAACCGGCTGCTTCCGGAGAAGGCGGTGCGGCCGATGAAAAAGAGAACTCCGCAGAAGACGATTCCCAGATTCGGATTACACTGGAATAGACGGGGTATAAGGAATTTATCAATTTAGTTCTTGAAAGAAGGATAGAAAAATGTCAGATGTATTAAATTTCTCGGTCCCCGGAAAACCGGAGTATGTCCAGATGCTGAGACTTGCGATTGGCTCTGTTGCCTGCAAGTCCGGATTTGATGTGGAAAAAGTCGAGGATATCACTGTTGCGGTGTCGGAGGCTTGTAAACTGGTGACCTGTCACGGCAGGGACGGCCTTCCGTCGAAGTATGATATTACGGTTGAAGTAAATGACAGCGGCATGAAGATCACCGTTTCCGATCTCAGCCGAGGTCATACGATCGAGAAATCCTGCCAGCAGTGTACCCATTGTCCGGAGGATGGGGATCTTGCGATCTTCGTGATGGATTCTCTGATGGACAAAACAGAAGTTCTCGGAAACGACAACGGCAGCAGAAGTATTGAAATGGTGAAGAATAGATGACAAACCGGGAATTATTTGACCAGTACAGAAAGACCGGCGATATCGAAATTCGGAATCAGCTGGTTGAAAATTATCTCTACATGGTCGAGGTTCTGATACGAAAATATTTGAACAAGGGTGTCGAGTACGATGATCTTTATCAGGTAGGCGCGATGGCTCTTGTGTCGGCGGTGGAGAGGTTCGATCCCGATAAGGGATACGAATTCTCCAGTTTTGCCACGCCTACTATTCTGGGCGAGATTAAAAAATATTTTCGAGACAAAGAGTGGACATTAAAAGTTCCGCGAAGGCAGAAGGAGATTGCGCTCAAGATCCCGACCGCCAAAAACCAGCTTTATGAAAAACTCGGACGAACACCGACAGTCGCTGAGATTTCGGAAGCGCTCGGATATTCCGAGGAAGAAATCCTGAAGGCCATGGAAAGCAGCCAGGCGTACGGCACTTATTCTCTGAATCAGACCTTTGATGAGAATGGTGAGGACGGGGAAAATCCGGTCTTTGAAAAATACACGGCAATGAATGAATCCGGATATGACCGGTTCGAGATGGCGGAGCTCATCAATTCCGTTGTTTCCGGGCTGTCGGAAAACGAAAAGAAAATTTTCCAGTGGCGTTTTATCGAAAATAAGACGCAGGGCGAGATTGCCGGAATGATGGGAGTGTCGCAGATGACGGTCTCCCGCTTGGAAAAAGCAATTAAGCAGAAGTTTCTCAAGGAATTGAAAAAATAAGCGGCGCATAAGCATTCGAACAAGAGAATAGAAACAATAAGGAAAAAGAAGAGAGAAGGAGAAAAGGAAAGAAAAAATATGAAAAGAGTATTTTCCGGCGTACAGCCGACAGGAAATCTGCATATCGGGAATTATCTCGGAGCTCTGAAACAGTTTGTAGAACTGCAGGAAGACCATGAATGTATCTACTGTGTCGTGGATATGCATTCGATTACACTCCCGCAGGATCCGAAAGAACTTCGGTCGCACATTCTGGATATCGCGGCGCTTTATCTGGCGGTTGGTGTTGATCCGAAAAAGTCGATCATTTTTGTTCAATCCGAAGTTTCCGGTCACGCGGAGCTCGGCTGGATTCTGAATTGCTCCTCCTATATGGGAGAGCTTTCCCGGATGACGCAGTTTAAGGATAAGAGCAAGGGAAAGGAAAACGGGTCGGTTCCATCCGGAATTTTTACTTATCCGGTGCTCATGGCTGCGGATATTCTGCTTTATGATGCCGACATCGTTCCGGTCGGAAA
>CAKQWL010000180.1 GCA_934278965.1 uncultured Clostridia bacterium
TTCGTGCAGTTTACGGCGCGGCGCATGGCGGAGATCAAGGGAATTTCCTAGGAGGAGATTGCAAGGATTACAAGAGAAAATGCCATGCGCTTTTTCAATCTTTGAGATCCGCCGGAACCGGACGAAAATTCGGAAATTCCGCCGGCAGAAAAGAAGGAGCGGACCAAAACAGAAGGGAAATGGGCCCCTGAATACGAAAAATCGTGTTCAGGGGCCTATTTTGTCGGAAAAAGGCGAAATTTTCAGGGAATATTGTCCGAAAAATGACATTTTACGACATTTGTTTTTGGTAAAATTCGGTTAACAAAGGGGAAACAGATATCGGAAAAAGAGAAACGGCGGAGAAGAAACAGGGGGAACAAAAGAGGAGGAACAATGATGAGCGGAATCAACGAGAACGGCGCGGCGGCGGGAGCACTGCCGGGCGGCCGCGCGGCGGCGAATATACTGCAGCGCAAAGAAAATTTTTCCATACAGCAGCGGACACGGGCGGAGGTCGGAACCATTGTGTTTGTACTGTTTCTGGCGGTTTTCGGTTTTTCGGCGGGAAGGGTCGGCATGGCGGAAGCCTCTTTCTTCCCGTGCGGGGTGGCGCTTCTGTCGGCGGCACTGCGGCGAAACAGCTTGAATCTGTATTTGACGGTGCCGGTGTTGGCCGGGATTTTGACCGTATGGCACCGAAACGATCTGGTCTTCGGGGATGTTGCGGCGATCCCGATCTGCGCGATTGTATTTTGGCTGCTCCTAAAGAGCAATTTGTCGGATTTTTCCAGGATGCTTCTCTGCGTTTTTATCGTAATGATCTGCCGTGTTTCGTATGCGGCGGCGACCCATCAGCTTTATCGGTTTGAACCGCAGATGCTGCTGCTGGAAGGTGTGGTTATGTGCGGGCTCTATTATCTTTTCCATGTATTCTTTTCATTTGCCAATGGGAAGGAGACCTTTCACGCATCCGCAGAGGGCGGCGTTGCTTCGCTGACGGTCGTCTCGGTACTGTTCGTCTGCGGCTTGAGTTCGTTTGGCAATATCAGCTTTCTGGCGGAAGGGCTGCCGGAAACGGTCGGTCTTTTATGTACGCTCTTCATGGGGTACGAACTCGGGATTTCGGCGGGGATTCTTTCCGCCGCGTCCGCTTCGATCCTGCTTTATCTGTACGGTGCGCTTCCGATTCCGCAGCTGCTCGTGTTCCTGTGCGCAGGACTGACGGCGGGATTTTTCCGGGGATTAAACCGCTATACTACGGCAGCCTGCTTTGCGGCGGTCTGCCTGATTTTCGGAATCACTTGTACCGGGAGTATGGGTGCGCTCCCGACCGTTCCGCCGATTGCGGCATCTGTCGGGTTTGCGCTGATGCCGAAAAAGGGCATACGCGGAATCCGGCATCTGATGCGGCGGCTGGCCGAAGGGGAAGGAGAATATGGAGGCACCGCGGCGGTCATGCCGGAGGACGCGGGAATGGAGAAGGCAGAAGAGGTCTTGACCGGATATTTTCGGTGCTTCGGTTCTTTGGCGAGCCTCTATGATCTGGGAAAAGACCGCCGCAGCATTATTTCCCATCAGTTTCGGGGAATGCAGCAGGTTGTCGGCAGGCTGGAGCATGATCTGAAGGCGGCCTGCCGGAGAGATCTTTCGCAGATTTATCGCGAGAGGGACCGCTCGAAAAAGTACCGTATTGACACGGGTGCTTCGGTATATGCCCGTCCGGGTACGGTTTCGGGAGACAGCTACATTTGCCGTCGCCTGCCGGACGGAAGACATTTGATTCTTTTGTCAGACGGCATGGGGAAGGGAGAAGCGGCAGCGCTGGAGAGCAGCCTTGCGGTCAAAACGCTTGCGGATCTCATTGAAGCCGGATTTGATGTGGAAATTGCGCTGCGTACACTGAACTCGATCCTGCTTTTAAAATCGGAAGAGGAGATCTTCACGACGATCGATATCGGGATATTCAGCGGAGAGAGCGGAAATCTGCGCCTTTATAAGATCGGGGCAGCATCGACCTTTATTAAAAGAGGAGACCGGGTCAATGCCGTAAAGATGGCGGCGCTTCCGATGGGCATTGTGGACGGGCTTAAAATTGATTTTGTAAATCTCAAACTGCAGCCCGGGGATCAGGTAGTAATGGTATCGGACGGCGTGACGGATTCGGGACGTTACCGGATGAATTCGGAACAGGATGCAGCTGAAGCGGGGGTCTCGGAAGCGGCGGATCAAGGGTGCAGCTGGCTCTGTGAGGCGATTTCTTCCATTAAATCAAAGGATCCGGGAACGATGGCAGATCTGATTATCAACCGGGCGGTGGAGAATTACGGACTGAAAGAAAAGGATGATCTGACGGTCATCAGTGCTGTCGTCAAGGAAACGGCTTTCCCTTGCGGCAAACATGCCTGATATGGTATAATGCAGGCATGAAAAAAGATGAAAAAACAGTTCATGAAAAGGTGACGGCGGAAGTCCGGAAAGCGGTTTTGCGGTACGGACTTGTAAAAAAAGGCGATCACATCGTGTGCGGGCTTTCGGGAGGCCCTGATTCGGTGTGCCTTTTTTTTGCCCTCGATCAGCTGAAAGAGGAGCTGGGCATTACGATTTCCGCGGTCCATGTAAATCACAAGCTGCGGCCGGGTGCGGCGGAAGAGGAGCAGCA
>CAKQWL010000181.1 GCA_934278965.1 uncultured Clostridia bacterium
ATGGAGTTTGGAACGGTGAGCCTGGAAGTGACGGAAGTAGAGGAATCGGAGATTGTAGCGCCGCTGAAAAAAATCATCCGAATCGCGACAGAAGAAGATTACAAGCAGTAGGAAGAAAACCTCAAAAAGAAAGAGCGTGCGCTGCGGCTTTGTCAAGAGAAGATTGACAAACACGGTCTTGTAATGAAGCTGATTGATGTGGAATATACCTTTGATAACAGTAAAGTGATTTTTTATTTTACGGCGGATGGCAGAGTGGATTTCAGAGAGCTGGTCAAGGATTTGGCGGCGGTCTTTAAGATGCGGATTGAATTGCGGCAGATCGGTGTGAGGGACGAGGCAAAGATGATGGGAGGAATCGGCACCTGCGGCAGAAGCCTTTGCTGCAGTACCTGGCTTTCGGAGTTTGAGCCGGTATCCATCAAGATGGCAAAGGTGCAGAATCTTTCTCTGAACCCATCTAAGATTTCCGGAATTTGCGGAAGGCTGATGTGCTGCCTGAAATATGAGAACAGTACGTATTTGGATTTGCGGCGCGGGATGCCGGATGTCGGAGAACGCGTGCGGACAAAAGATGGACTGGCCGTGGTCGTGGAGTCGAACATTTTAGAGAACAAAGTAAAAACGAGAATCATTCTGGAGGAACGGACACAGGATCGCCCGGAAAAGCTCAGTACGGAATATTATATCTATAAGAAGCAGGAAATCCGGCGCTTTGAAAAGGGGCATAAGCCGAGAAAGGAAGATACCTTTGAGGGATTGGACGGAGAACTGCTGGAAGAAATTAAGGACCTTTTGAAGGATTAGAGAATGTCGGAAAGAGAACGGAGCAGAAGGACATCGGAAGAGGTCTTTGCGGAAGAGACTGTTGTGGAAGAGGGGGAACGCCTCGATCAGATCGGATTTGCAAACCTCAGGCTGCTGCAGAAGCCTGAGGAGTTTTGCTATGGCATTGATGCCGTGCTTTTGGCGGATTTTGCTGCAAAGCGCGCGGAACTCGGGACACAAAAAGGTTATATGAGACCGGTATGGGCTTGTGATTTGGGGACCGGGACCGGGGTAATCCCGCTGATTTTAAGTCATAAGCTTCCGCGGGGGTCGAAGATCGCGGGCGTGGAAGTCCAAGAGGACAGCTTTCGGAGAGCGGAACGAAATGTACGGCTGAATGGACTTTCGGAACGGTTGTTTATGGTACAGGGGGATGTGCATGATTCAACCCTTTCGGAACGGATTCGCGGCAGAATAGAAACTTCTCCGTCCGGAGGAGGCTTTGATCTTGTGACGGCGAATCCGCCGTATACAGAGGGCGGCAGAGGCCTGACCGGGAAGAATCCGGCGAAGCAGATTGCTCGTCAGGAGACGACAGGGACATTGGAGGACTTCATTCGGACGGCGGCAGCGCTTCTCTGCGAAAAAGGAGATTTCTATTTGGTTCACAGACCATCCCGTTTGGTCGATTTGTGCTGTCTTTTCCGAAAGTACCGTCTTGAGCCGAAAACTCTGCGTCTGATCAGTCCGAGAGCCGGAAGCGCGCCGAATATCCTGCTGCTGCACGGTGTGCTGGGAGGCGGAAGAGAGCTTTGCGTGCGGGAAAATTTGACGGTGTACCGGGAAGACGGGAGTTACACAGAGGAAGTAAATAGAATATATGAGAGATAAACAGAGGCAAGCACTCCGGCAATGTAGCCGATGATCCCGGCCGGGAGTGCGTGTCTCATTTTTTTTACGGAGGTAACGCCGTAGTAAAGAGCGAGGACATAAAAGACCGTCTCACAGGTACCGACCATGACGGATGCGGCAGTGCCGACAAGGCTGTCGGTACCGTATTGTTCCATTAGGTTTCGGGCCAGAACGAGCGAGCCGCTTCCGGAAACCGGACGAAGCAGGATGATGGAGGTGAGCTCCTGCGGGATACCGACGGCTTCAAAAAGAGGACGGAACAAGGATTGGAGATATTCCATTGCACCGGAGGAAGTAATCGCGTCAATCCCGATAAAAATCGCAATGATGAAGGGAAGCATTTCAAAGCAGGTGCGAAGGCCTTCCTTAGCGCCTGAGATGAAATGATCGTAAATGGGTACCTTTCGGTAAAGTCCATATCCGATAACGAAGAAAATGACCGCCGGAATGAAGCATCCGGAGAGTCCGTTAAAAAAACTGATCATGCTGCTGTCCGCGGGTTATACGCGGGATCCTTTCCATTCATAGATTTTGCAAACGGCAATAGAGACGATCATCGATACGGCGCCGGCCAGAAGGGATGGGATGATAATGACAGCCGGGTCCGAGGAACCCAGGTCGCTGCGGATTTTCAGAATGGTGACAGGGATAAGCTGGATCATGGACATGGATACGGCAGTGAACATACACATGGTATTATTGGCAGTATCGCTTCGCCTGTTTTGGAGATCCATTCGTTCCATGGCCTTTAATGAAAATACAGTCGCACTGTTGCCGGCTCCGAAGAGATTTGCGGTGAAACTCATTAAAATCAGGGAGAGGGTTTCTTTGTCACGTTCTTTGGGAAACAAAAAGCGGAGAAACGGTGCGGCTCTTCGGCTGAGGCGATCGATCAGCCCGCTTTTTTCGGCGATTTCCATAATGCCGCTCCAGACTGCCATAATACCGGCGAGGCTGATAGCAAAGGTAACGGCTTCGCCGCAGCTTGCCATCAGGCTGTCCGTAAATGCCGGGAGGGCTTGATCTTTTGCCGCGAACAAAATGCCGGTAAGCAGCATTCCCGCCCAGAGATAGTTCATCATGGTGCATCCTCCTGTCGTTGTGACCTTACATTATTACTATTCGGCGGCGCGAAAAAAATGTTGCTATTTTTGTGTGCATGAGGGATAATAAAGGTATTCTTATCAGGGAGGCTGAAGTGTATGGAAATTACAATGACGATACAGGAATTGGTGCTCTTAGTGCTTGGAATTGCGGGAATTGTGCTGGTTTTTTATCTTATCGGTCTTGCAAAGCAGTTGATTGCCGCGGCGAAACATGCCGTACAGGTGCTTGCGGACGCGGAGGTAATTACGGGAATTGCTGCAGAGAAGGCGCAGGAACTGGACGGTGCCCTGGATAATGCCGTGGAGACCGTCAATGTTATCAGTGAACTGGTAAAAGGAAATCAGAGTACGATCAAAGCAGCGACAAATGCGGTCAATTCCTTTGCGGGACTGAAGGGATTCTTTGCCGGGAAAAAGGGCGAAAAGGACGAAAAAAACGCGTAAAACGGCTTGACTGTAATTTACGGAAATGGTAAAATTAGTTAGAAATGAACCGTAATAAAAATGGGAGGTTGCTGTATGAAAGCCACGGGAATCGTGAGAAAGGTGGATGAGCTCGGCCGGATTGTTCTGCCGATTGAGCTCCGAAGAACGCTGGATATCGAGATCAAGGATCCGATCGAAATCTTTGTTGATGGGGAATTTATCCTGCTGAAAAAGTA
>CAKQWL010000182.1 GCA_934278965.1 uncultured Clostridia bacterium
GGACGGTCTTTACCGGTTTGAAATTCGCCAGCCGGCGGGAAAAATCGGAGCGGTGGTTTTGAAGGAAAACGGGGCGGTGAAAAAGGTTTCTATTGAGGGTGCAGTAACCTTCCGTGAAGATCAAAAATGAAGAGTTGTTTTTTGAAAGAAACTGAAAAGCACAGAAAAACGCGAAAATTATGGCAGATTTAGAAGTTTTGTGCTATAATAAGAAATCGGAAACGAAGAAAGAGAAAAGATCTTGACGGATAGAACAAGATTGGCGTTTGAAACGATAACGGCATAAAGAGAGCAGTCCGGACAGGCAGAGAGGAAGGAGAACGGGTATGAGGACGATATTGAAAAACGGAAAGTGTCATACAATGGACGCGCAGAATACAATTGTTGAGGCTGTTTTGATGGAAGACGGCCGGATTGCGGCGGTCGGTACGAATGATGAGATTTTGAAGATGGCAGGAGAAGGAGATACGGTTATCGACGCGGAAGGGAAGCTGGTGCTTCCGGGATTTTACGACAGCCACATGCATCTTCTGAGTTACGGATACAGCCTGACAATGGCTTATCTGGATGATTGCAAAAGCATCGAGGATGTCATCGACACCATGAAGAAATATATCGAAGAAAACAATATTCCAAAAGGAAGCTGGGTAGAAGGCCGTGGATGGAATGAGACCGGCTATCCGGAGGGGCGTATGCCGAACCGGCATGATTTGGACCGGATTTCGACCGAACACATGATTTCTATCGGCCGTTCCTGCAGCTTTATTTGTATTACGAATACCAAAGCGCTCGAAGAGCTCGGTTTTATGGAGAAACTGCCGGAAGTGTCGCTTGGGATGGTGGAGACCGATGAGAATGGTGTGCCGAACGGAATCTTCCGCGGAGAGGCAAAGGAAGCGGTTTATTCAAGGCTCCCGAAGCTCGGGGTGGAGAAGATTAAGAAATCAATTCTCGCGGCCTGTGAAAAGTACCGGGATGCCGGCATTACTTCTGCGGAGACCGATGATTTTGAGCTGACGCGCGCGGGAGATTTTAATGATATTCTGCAGGCGTATAAGGAGCTGGACGAGGCCGGAGAATTGCCGATTCGAATCAATCTGATGCTGTATCTGCCGGAGGACGAGCAGCAGCAGGAATTTTATAAGTACGGCTATAAGACCGGGGATGGTTCGGACTTCTTCCGGATCGGAAAGTTTAAGCTTTTGACGGACGGTTCTCTGGGCGTTCGGGAAGCGGCGCTGCTGGAGCCGTATTCCGATGATCCGTCGACATACGGAGGTCCGCTTGTAACACAGGAGGCGATTTGCAGAAAGGTCCGCGATGCGTATGAGCATGGATTGATTACCGTTTGTGACGGCATGGGAGACTTTGGTATTTATCTGGCGCTGAAAGCGTACGAGCCGATTGTGAAGGAGCATCCGGAGGAGGATCTGCGGTTCGGAATCGACCATTGTCAGATTACGACGGAAGGCTTGATTGAAGAATATGCCAGACTTCATGTGACCGCTGGGTGCGAACTGGTCTTTGTAAAATCGGATATTGAAATTGCGGAGGACAGAGTCGGAAAACACAGGGCTTCGCTCTCCTACAACTGGAAACGGTTTTATGACAACGGATGTGTTGTTGCGGCAGGGTCAGACAGTCCGGTGGAGGATTACAATCCGATTTTGGGAATTGAGGGCGCGGTGAATCGGCGTGACTGGGACAATCAGCCGCCGGAAGGCTGGTTCAGTGAGCAGTGTCTCACGGTGGAACAGGCTGTCCGTGCTTTTACGGTGGGTGCTGCGTACGCCAATTATGAAGAGAAAGAGAAGGGAACGATCGAGCCGGGAAAATTTGCGGATCTTATCGTCCTTTCGGAAGATCTTTTCACCATGGATAAGGATATGCTCGCAAGAGCCGTGGTAGAGAAAACGATTATCGGCGGAAAGCTGGTGTATTCCGTGTGATTTCAGAAAAATAGTATAAGCGTGATCAGAAAGTAAATCAGATAAAAAACATTTAAGTTGCAGTATGAGACAGAACCCCTTTCTTCCGTTCTCACTTTTGGAAAGGGGTTTTTGCCTGAAAAAGACTAAGGGATGATTTTTCGGGATGGAAGGACATATTGAAACATATAGCACAATCGAGCAATTCTATGAGGAAAACAAAAACCTGGTATATGCATTTTTAAGCGATTTGGTCAGTGATGCGGATACAAAAGACGATCTTTCTTCTGTCGTTTGGGTTCGGGTCATGGAACGATCTGAAAAATTTCTTTCAATGGAGAAGCGGCACGCGCAGAATTATCTGCGTGTTATGGCGCGTCATCTTGTGAGCGATCATTTTCTCGAGGAAGATCGGAACCGGAATCTCCAGGCAAATGCCGAGGTTTATCTGCTTCGGAATGAGCGGGGAAACGCGGTGGAATCCGAACTGTTTGAAAAGGATTTGCTTGCTTATCTGGCGGATGCCTGTGAGTCGCTGGATGAAACAGAAAAAGACCTGATCCGGATGAAATTTGCTTATCGAATGACATCAAAAGAAATCGGAGAAGCAATGGACCTATCCGAGTCCGCAGTCCGCGTCCGTCAGCTGAGATTGCTGAGAAGACTGGAGAAGAAGATTCGGGAGCTGAAGCTTCGCTCAGAGGGTGTCATTTAGAAATCGGGCTTGCGGCAGAGCTGAAGCCGACATGGATCGGTCGAAAAAAAAATCCGGGCGCCCAGAGGAAGGGTCATCTGCGGGAAGTGATGACCGGCTGACAGCCCGGCAAGGACCGGAATGTCCAGCGGCGCAAAGATTTCACGAAACAGAGAAAGCAGAGATTCCGGAAGTGGGGATGTATTTTCATCCTGCTTGGTAAATGTGCCGAGCAAAATACCGGAGAGACCGGTAAGCGCTCCGGAAAGACGGAGCGAGGTAAGCATTCGATCGATTCGGTAAATGGGCTCGTTGACCTCTTCTAAGAAGAGGATTTTCTTTTCTGTTTGAGGGGCGTACGAACTTCCCTGCAGACTTTGGATCAAGGAGAGATTTCCGCCTATCAGGATTCCTTCGGCCTCGCCGCCGAAAAGCGGGAGCAGGGGTTCTTTAGGCGGATTTTTAAATGAAAATTGATGGTGAAACAGCGCATTTTTAAGAGAATCCAGTGAGTAATCATCCAGCGTGCGATAATCTTTTTGCGGCATTGGACCGTGAAAAGTAATGAAACCGCACTTCTGCTGAAGGGCGACGTGCAGCGCCGTAATGTCACTGAAGCCGCAGAACACTTTGGGATGTTTGCGAATTTCCTGAAAATCAAGAAGCGGAAGCAGGCGCATGCTGCCGTATCCGCCGCGCAGACAGAGAATACCGCGGATACGTTCATCCGCAAAGGCACGAATCAGGTCGGAGGCACGGAGTGCATCGCTTCCGGCAAGATAAGAAGCATCGGTGCAGATGCAGGACGGAAAAAGTTCGGGTATCAGGCCGAGGGCGCGGACTCCTTCGGCCGCCCGCGCGGCAGTGCCGCGCGGCGCCGGCGATGCCGGCGCGATCAGAGCGACGCGGTCGCCCTGACGGAGCGGCCGCGGCCATTTCAGTGCATGCATATTTCTCTCCTCGGATGTGGACACCTGTTTTTTTCTATGTTACAATGAAAAGGTAATATTGAAAAAGAAACGAGGTCTAGGAATGGAATCTTATCATACTGTATGCAAAAAACCGGAAGAAATTTACCAAAGCTATTATCATTCCGTGCGTGAAATTCGGAATTTGAAAGAGCTGATTTCCGGCAGCTGCGAACTTTATGGAGATCTCACTGCGTTTCTCACAAAAGAGGAGAAGGGTGGAGAATACCATGAAATCAGCTATCGTGAATTCCAAGAGGACTTGAACGCGCTTGGAACAAAGCTGACAGATCTTGGACTCTGCGGCAAGAAAATTGCCGTGATTGGTGAGAATTGTTACGATTGGGTGGTTACCTATTTTGCGATTGTGAACGGTACCGGTACGGTGGTGCCGCTCGATCGGGAACTTGGAAAAGATGAAATTTTCCGTTTGATTGATGCGGCAGAATGCTCGGCCGTTTTTTATACCGGAACTTATCGGGAACTCTTTGCAGAAAAAGATATTCCATTCAAGTTTGAGATGGCGGTTTACGGCAAACAGCACGATCCCGAAAGAGAAAATGATATTCGCCGTCTGATACGCGAGGGAAAAGAGCTTGTTCTTCGGGGAGATCGGCGCTTCATTGATGCTGAAGTAAAATCGGACGCGATGTGCAGCCTGATTTTTACTTCCGGAACGACCGGGACTCCGAAAGGGGTCATGCTCAGTCATAGAAATATCGCATCCAACATCATGAATACCGCTAAGATCTTTAAAATCGAAACGAGTGATCGTTCCCTTTCCTTACTTCCGATCCATCATACCTTTGAGTCGACCATCGGAATTATGGGATTGCTGTTTCAGGGTGGGTCCGTTGCGTTCTTTGAGGGCCTCAAGTACCTCAACAAGAACCTGATGGAAGCAGAGTGCACGATGCTGGTCGGCGTTCCGCTGATCTTCGAAAATATTTACGCGAAAATCTGGAAAACGGCCAAAAAAGAAAAGAAAGAAAAGGCACTGAAGGCGGCGATAGCACTGAACCGACGGCTCAATCGGATCGGAATTGATATGCACAGGACCCTGTTCCGCTCCGTTTATAAACCTCTTGGCGGACGGCTTCGTATTATTCTTTCCGGTGCGGCCGGATTAGATCCGAAGATCGTGCGCGGTCTTTATGAGCTTGGATTTAAATTTGCGCAGGGGTACGGTTTGACGGAGACAGCGCCGCTGGCAGCCGGAACACCTGATTTTGTAAAAGACCGGTATAAAAAAGCCGGCTCCTGCGGCCCGGCTTTGCCGCAGGGGGAAATCCGAATCAAGGATCCAAATGAGGACGGAATCGGAGAGATTCAGTATAAGGGGCCAAATGTGATGCTCGGGTATTACAATATGCCGGAGGAGACGGCTGAAGTGCTTCAGGACGGCTGGTTCTCTACGGGAGATTTGGGATTCCTGGATTCTCTAGGATGGATTTATATTACAGGACGGAAGAAGAATGTCATCGTAACAAAGACCGGCAAGAATATCTATCCGGAAGAAATCGAAAGCTACCTAGCGAAGATTCCGGAGATTGAGGAATGTATGGTCTATGGAACGGACAGTGAGGACGGAAATGATACGATTGTCAGTGTTCAGGTGCGTCCGGATATGGATGCCGTTCGGGAAGTGCTCGGAGAAGAGCCGACAGAGGAAGAAATCTACGCATTGATCCGGGATCGGATCGGAGATGTGAATTTGGAAATTCCGAATTATAAACGGGTAAGGCATGTTGTGCTCCGGCGCAAGGAATTTATCAAAACAACAACCAAAAAGATCAAACGGATGGATAATGTTCATTTGTTAGAAGCAGATATGTACACAGAAGACTGATAAAGGGTACATATCCAAACACCTCGCTTTCATATAATAAAGGGATTGCGAGGTGTTTTTTTATGGTGGAAAGACTGGTACCTGAGAAGTCGACATTGTCCAAAAAACGAAGAAACCCAGAGGAGGCCGATGAGGCGAAACTGGATGAGGCTTATCGATATGCGGTCGATCTCTATCGAAAAATTCATATGTATCCGGAAATCGGAAATGAAGAATACCGTACTGCCGCGCTGGTCGAAGCGTGTTTGTCCGAGCTCGGCCTGTCCTTTTTCAGGCCGCTTCCGACATCGGTGGCGGCAGAACAGCCGATGAATCTTCCGGAAAAAGAGAAAAGCGAGAGAGGCTGCTCCGATGCACCGCATGTGATTCTGAGAGCGGAGTTGGATGCTATCGGTATCAAAGAGGAGACCGGGCTGCTGCATGCCTCCTGTCGGGAAGGATATATGCATGCCTGCGGGCATGATGTTCATATCGCTGTACTGCTGGGTACGGCGCGTTTTTTTGCTAAAAGTAAGGAATTTATTTATATACCAGTTAAATATATTTTCCAACAGGACGAGGAGGGGAGCGGAAAAGGGAGAGAAATTGTTGCCGGCGGTATTGTCGGAAAAGACGATCCGGTATTCGGATTTCATGTAAGACCTTCCATTCCCGCCGGTACGATCGGAATTCGGGAGGGTTTGATGCATGGGGCCTCACGGATGTTCGATCTTACAGTGAGCGGGCAAAAAAGTCACGGTGCCATGCCGCATTTTGGAAAGGATGCATTGACAGCGGCCTGGGCCTGTGTTCTTAATTCTTATGCGGTACTTTCGAGGCACATCGATCCGGTGAAGGCGAATGTCGTTTCGTTCGGGACGATTTGCGGAGGGTGTCAGCGCAATGTGATCGCCGATCGGACGGAGCTTTCGGGGATCATTCGGGGAGAAAGCCCGGAGGCTTGTTTGGGAATCGGAAGCGTGCTGGAAAAGAGCTTCCGCGAGACGGCTGAGATCTTTGGATGCAGGGCCGTCTGCTGTTTTACAGAGGGATATCCTCCGCTTCGAAGTGATCGGGAATCGGTACATCTGCTTCGTGAGGCAGTAGAAGCGTATAACAAAAGGGTTGAAGGAAAAAGCCCGAAATCAGCGGTGGGGATACGGGATGTCACGGAGTTCTCCCTTTCGGTGGATGATTTTGCGTATTATCTGGAGAAGGGAAAGGGATGTTATTTTTACCTGGGAAGCGGGTACCCGGATCGCGAAAACAGTGAAATCCATACCGGGACGTTTCAGGTTGATGAATCCTGTATCCGTACCGGTATCACCGTGCTCGTGTCACTGATCCGCCATCTGTCCGCTCTTGCGGAAAAAGGGCAGGAAAAATAAATGGAAAAGAAAAAACCGAAGGGAGACACAACCTTCGGTTTTTTACTCACATAAATGCGCATTTAACTTATGCGCCGGTGGGGACGGGTGAGTTTTATTTTGCGTTATTCAGACGCTTTGCCAGTCTTCCGACTTTTCTGGAAGCCGTGTTCTTATGGATCGTACCCTTTGCAGCTGCCTGCATCAGTTTCTTTTCAACAAGAACGAGCTTTGCCTTTGCAGCATCAAGATCGCCGTCTGCAATTGCCGTCTCAAAATCACGAAGAACAGTCTTCAGATGATTTTTGATTCTTCTGTTTCTTGCGGTCTTTTTGTCAATAACGCGGATTCTTTTTTTTGCGGATTTAATATTTGCCATGTTTCAGTCACCCCACTTTTCTTATTCAATATAGCAAATTTCGCAACAATTATTA
>CAKQWL010000183.1 GCA_934278965.1 uncultured Clostridia bacterium
CTTCACAGCACCTCCAAGACGAATTCAGAGATTTTGGATGAGCTGATTCAGCGCTGGAAGCAGGAGGGGTATGTGTTCCGGCCGGTGACGGATTTGGGACAGCAAAAAAATGCATAATTCTGTTTGACATTGCTTTCGTTTGTATATATAATGAGTAGCATAGTGAAATGATCTGCTTGAGGGAGTAGTTTTAAGCCTGGGCTTCAACAACCCGCCGGATTCCGGTCTGGAGCCAGGTCCGTTTCAGGTAACAAGACTTTGGCATCATGGAGCGGCAGTTTGCCGTTGTGATGATCAGGGTCTTTTTTTGTACCGGAAGTCATGAAAGAAGTGTGCAGAAAATGGGAACACTGAAAAGGACGAGCGGCAGACAGGTTTGAAAATAGGAGGAAAAAGGAATGGTAGAACAAAAAAATATTACGCCCGTGCTTTCCGAATTATCGGTGGTAAAAGAAGAAGGGCTCAGCAGCGCGGAGGCTTCTGAGCGGCTAAAGGAATACGGGCGGAATGAGTTTGAAGAAAAGAAAAAGAAAACGAAGCTCCAGATGTTTCTGTCGCAGCTTCAAGACCCGATGATTTATATCCTGGGCGCGGCGGTTGTCGTTTCCACCTTTCTCGGGGAATACAGCGACTCGATTATCATCGTGGCTGTCATTCTTCTGAATGCGGTGATCGGGATGGTGCAGGAGGCAAAGGCGGAGCAGTCGCTGGAGGCTTTGAAAAAGATGTCCAGTCCGATGGCCTTAGTCAGACGGGACGGCGGGATCGCGGAGGTCCCTGCGGCGGAACTCGTACCGGGGGATATTGTGCTTTTGGAGGCCGGAAGAATCGTCCCGGCGGATCTTCGATTGATCGAAACGGTGAACTTGAAGGTGGAGGAGTCGGCACTGACCGGCGAGTCCGTTCCGGTAGAGAAAGACGCGGATTTTGTCGCGAACGGTGAGACGGCCCTTGGAGACCGCATCAATATGGCGTATATGTCTACCAGTGTTTCCTACGGAAGAGGAGAGGGTGTTGTCGCTGCGACCGGAATGAATACGGAAATCGGAAAGATCGCAGGCATGATTAACAGCGCAGGGGAAGAGATGACACCGCTGCAGAAGCGGCTTGCGGACCTGGGAAAACTCCTCGGAATTATCGCACTGGTGATCTGCGCGGCGCTGTTTGTCATTGCGGTGGTACAGGACAGAAATATCATGGAGATGCTGCTGACGGCCATTTCGCTTGCGGTGGCCGCAATTCCGGAGGGACTTCCGGCGATTGTAACGATCGTTCTGGCGCTTGGAGTGCAGAGGATGGTCAAGGTGCATACGATCGTCCGCAGGCTTCCGGCGGTTGAAACGCTTGGGGCGGTCAGTGTTGTATGCTCTGACAAAACCGGAACTCTCACGCAGAATAAGATGACGGCTGTGCGCCTCTTTGTACCGGGGGATCTGAGGGATGTTTCGGACGAAGCCCTGCAGCAGGCGTCCGAAGCTGAGCTGGTCCAGAAATTCGGAACATTGATTCGGGGATTTTCCTGCTGCACAGACGCGGAGGTCCGGGGGGATGTCCGGATCGGCGATCCGACGGAGCTTGCGCTTGTGGATCTTGGAAACCGACTCGGCATGGAAAAAGAAGCTCTGCTGGAGGCGATGCCGCGTGTGAACGAGAAGGCATTTGATTCAGATCGGAAGATGATGACAACCGTACACCGCGAAACGGAAAGCGGGCGGGTGGTCGCTTATACGAAGGGCGCTGTCGATCGCATGATCGGTAGGTGCACCGCAATCGAAAAAGACGGAGAAGTACGGAGTCTGACGGAAGACGATGTCCGTGAGATCAACGAAGCTGCGCAGAAAATGGCAATGGATGCTCTCCGGGTGCTGGCACTTGCCTGCAAATACGATGATGCGTCAGCGGAGGAAGAGCAGCTTGTTTTCCTCGGGCTGGTCGGAATGATCGACCCGCCGCGCCCGGAGGCCAAAGAAGCGATTCGGGTCTTTGACGGCGCTTCGGTAAAGACGGTAATGATCACAGGGGACCATAAGGACACGGCATTTGCCATTGCAAAAGAGCTGGGAATTGCAGAAGATATGTCACAGTGCATTACCGGAGAAGAACTTTCCGAGATGACGCAGGAGGAATTAAACGAGCGGGTTTCGTCCCTTCGGGTTTTTGCGCGTGTATCGCCGGAAAACAAAGTTATGATTGTCAATGCGTTCCGTTCACACGGCGATATTGTTTCCATGACGGGAGACGGTGTCAATGATGCTCCGTCGCTCAAGAATGCCGATATCGGGGTGGCAATGGGCATCACCGGCACCGACGTCGCAAAGGGTGCCGCGGATATGGTGCTGATGGATGATAATTTCGCTACGATTGAAAAGGCGATCGAAGAAGGGCGCAATATCTACGAAAACATTAAAAAATCAGTACTTTTCCTCCTTTCGTCCAATCTCGGAGAGATCATGACAATGTTCACGGCGATCCTTTTCGGACTCGCGGCACCTCTTCGTGCGATTCATATTCTGTGGGTGAACCTGATTACGGATTCTCTGCCGGCACTCGCGCTGGGCGTTGATCCGGGCGATAAAGATGTGATGAAGAAAGCACCGCGCGATCCGAAAGAGAGCCTTTTTGCACACGGCGGTTATCTGATCACCGTGGTTTTCGGACTGTTTATCACGGCGATCACGCTCTCGGCCTTTATCTATGTCCCGATTCAGGCAATCCTCATGCAGGGAGGACAGGTGACGATCGGCGCGATCAGCGCAATGCTGGACAATGAGAAAGTGTATTTGGAGGCGCAGACTTACGCATTTACCGTTCTTGCGATTTCACAGCTTTTTAATGCGATCGGGATGCGGAATCTGGATAAGTCGGTCTTTGCAATGAACCTGTTTGATAACCGGATGATGATTGTAGCCCTTGTTGCCGGATTTGGGCTTCAGCTTCTTGTCACAGAGTTCCCGTTCTTCGAAATCGTTTTCGAAACGGCCGAGCTTTCTTGGAAAGAGTGGCTGGCACTGACCGGAGTATCGATGACCCCGCTCGTTCTGCATGAAATCGTTGTGGTTTTTCGAAAGCTGTGCGGACGCGGGAAAAAGTCCGGACTTGAGAAAAAAGCGGCATAAACCGGCATAGAAAAGATAAAATCGCGGCAGCGCGGAAGAACATAAAAAATAATAGATGACATGAAGAAAAGGATTTGTCCGTTGAAACGGGCAAATCCTTTTTATATCTGTTCGGTGATTATTCAAATTCCGGGACAAGCTCTACATAGAGATCCGGATATTCTGCCAGCAGAGCAGACTCCAGCTCTTTGTGTATCTGTGTCAGACGGGAAATGGAGATGGTATCGTTCGGGGTTCTGAAATAGAGACTGATCCAGAGCTTCCGGCCTGTTTTGATAATGTCGTATAGCACAACATTCAGCTGATACTGTGACAAAACCTGAGCGCTGATTTCTTTGATGCGTCCGACTGTTTTATCATCCGGCGCGAACAGGAACAATTCCCGAAGGTTTTCAAGGACTGTTTTGATCGGAGTCGGCAAAATGAAAAAAGAGAGAACAATCGCCATCACCTGATCGAGATACGGAGAAATCCGTATCAGCCACGGCCAAGCAAAAAAGTGCGGAAGGAGAAAGGCGATTCCGAGTCCGGCGCTGGAAATACAATCGATCGTCCAGCCGTCACATTCGATTTTTACAAGCGGCGAACCGGTCCTCTTGTAAATCCTGCGCAGAATGAGAATAACAGCACCGCTGATAACCGCGGCTGTAAATTCAAATGCGGCCACCGAAAGAAATTGAACGGTATGTCCGCCGTCCGCCATGATCTGAATGTTGTTCAGCACCAGTCCGACCGTAACGGCCGTCAACATCGCACCCTTGATCGTGAGAAAAATTGTTTCGACCTGCGAATATCCGAAAGGGTGCTTCTCCGTTGTCGGACGATAAAGCAAAGGGATGATTCGAAGGGATGCCACAATCATAATGAGCTCCGCGGCATCGTAAACAGAGTCCATCAGAATGGACTGTGAAGTAGTGAGTACAGCCATGATAAATTCTAAAATAACAAAGAAAATACCGCCGTACATTGAAATGTTCAGGCCTCTTTTTTCCAAAGAGAGGCGTTTTTGTGCGGCACTCTTGCCGCCGCACATGTTACTGTCACTGTCGGTTTCCGTATCCATGGAAACACCTCCTATATTTTTTTCTGTATTTTTTCATTATAGACGAAAGAAAGGCCGAAATCCAGCCGGATGTTGTCCGCAACTTTTGGCACTCGCGCCGCGGTCATTTCATATGATGAATATCGTAGCATGAAGCGCTCCGCGTGGGTGGACCGATGGTGGGACTTGCGCCGTGCGGTGTTTGCATGCGGATCTGCGTCATGCGCCATGTGAAAAAAGCAACGAAAGGAGATCATCAACTTGACTGATAACAAACAACTCGATGGGCAGTATTCTGAGCCATATATCGGGATGCCGATCTATTTGGACGGCGATGTTCGGAAGGAACCGGAAACTCAGATGCCGGAGAATCGGATGCCGGGAAACAGTGGATCGGAAACACCGGACAGACAGCCGGGGGAGAATACCCGAAACTGCCCGGACAACTGGGCTGTTGCGATGGCCTATGTACCGATCCAGCAGTGGGAGACACCGTATGAGGCGGAGGAGGCTTTTGCCCGGGGGACCGTATTTCCGAGCCTCGATTTGCCGTTTACAGGAGGTGCGGGAAGATGAGCAGAGAAGAGATGCTGAAAAGAGTACAAATGCTGGGATTTGTTGTGACAGATGTAAATTTGTTTTTGAATACACATCCTAACGATACCGCGGCACTGCGCTTTTATCATAAGTACAATGCACTGTATCGTCAGGCCGCGGCAGAATACGAAGCGGAATTCGGCCCGCTTGCCGCGGGCAATGCCGAAGCGGAAAATGGCTGGAACTGGATTGAAAATCCGTGGCCGTGGGAATTGGAGGGTTAGAAGGTATGTGGACATATGAAAAAAAATTACAGTACCCGGTTCGGATCAAGAACCCCAATCCGGCAATGGCAAAATTTATTATCACACAGTTCGGAGGTCCGGACGGTGAGCTTGCGGCATCGCAGCGATATCTGGCGCAGCGCTATTCCATGCCGTATCAGGAGTGCATTGCGACACTTTCGGACATTGGGACGGAGGAACTCGGGCATATGGAAATGGTGTGCGCGATCGTTCATCAGCTTACACGCAATATGTCGATGGAGCAGATTAAGGAGGCCGGGTTTGAACCGTACTTCGTGGATCACACCGCGGGCCTTTATCCGCAGGCGGCGGCCGGTTTTCCGTTCAATGCGCTCAGCTTTGCGTCAAAGGGCGACGCGATTACGGACCTTGTGGAAGATATGGCAGCAGAGCAGAAGGCGCGCACGACCTACGACAACATCCTGCGCATGGTGGATGACCCGGATGTAATTGAACCGATCCGGTTTTTAAGAGAGCGGGAAGTTGTTCATTTTCAGCGCTTCGGCGAAGCGCTTCGCGTTGTGCAGGATCATCTGAATGAAAAGAACTTCTACGCGATCAATCCAGAGTTTGATCTAAAGCGGTAAGAAGTGCCCCGCCGGAAAAAACATCGGATGAGAGTGCACAAAATGGCACTGCTCGGTCCTTTTGATTCTTTTGGCCCTTTCGACGATTGCCGGAAGGGACCCAACGAAAATAAAATCGCCGGTGTGAGCCGGCGATTTTTTTAACAGCTTTTAACGAATGAGATAGATAAAGTAGCCTGCATACGCGGCAAGCATGAGAATTCCGTGCCATCGCACGAGAAGGTGCCTGCGGAACGCGAGAAGTCCGAGAAGGATTCCGCTTGCGATGGCGAATGCGGCATCGACGACAAAATGCGCTTCGAACGGAACCGGTGTAATGACAGCGGTGAGACCGGCAACGAACAGGATATTAAAAATATTACTTCCGATGATATTGCCGATGGAGATATCGGATTGACCTTTGAGGGCGGCGGAAACGGAGGTAAAGAGTTCCGGAAGGGAAGTTCCGAGGGCGACGATCGTCAGTCCGATAAAGCGTTCGCTCATGCCGAGCTGCTTTGCGATTTCGGTTGCGGCATTGACGGAAATATTGCTGCCAAAAATGACCAGTGCCAGGCCGATGAGGATAGCGCCGAGAAGACGAAGGAGAGAAAGCTCTCCGGAAGGAAGTCCCCCTTCGCCGGTGTTCGAAGTTTCCGTCGTGTTCCCAGCAGCGCGGCTCTGCTTGACAGCATTCCAGCACATTTGTCCGATATATGCGGCAAAGAGAAGCAGCAGAGCGAGTCCTTCACCGAATACAAGCTGATGATTGGTATATCCGAAAATCAGGAAGAGCAGGCTGATTGCCAGCATGTACGGGAGGTCAAAGCGGAGTACTGAGGCGGAAAAGGCGATTTTTGTGATAAGAAGCGTAACACCGAGGATGATGAGGATGTTCAGGATATTGCTGCCGAGAACATTGCCGACGGTGATGCCGGCATTGCCTTTCAGTGCGGAGGTGATACTGACCGCGGCTTCCGGGGCACTGGTGCCCATGGCGACAATGGTAAGCCCGATGACAAGCTGGGGAATACCGAATTTGGCGGCCAGCCCGGCGGCACCGTCGACAAACCAATCGGCGCCTTTGACGAGCATGGTGAATCCGATGGCGAGAAGAAAAATCTGAAGCAGTAAATTCATATTGCAAAATCCTTTCTTATTTTCTGATACTTTTCTGATGCGATTTCTTGCCAGAATGTTTGATTTGGGGCACGCAAGGTGCCGGAGTGCTTTTTAGCACATCGCCCACCATTATACCATCGAAAGCGGCAGGTGTAAAATCAAATACATGGGGGAAACGCAAAAGAAACAAAATAAGTGGATTTTATTGACAATAAAATCGGAATGAAGTACAATACTCGTAGCAGAAATATCTTTAAGTTGGTACAGAGAGGCCGACAAGATTGCATAATGAATGCCGTTTGGGTGTGTTGTGGTATGTGAGAAAAATGCACCTGCGGAGATGATTTTGTATGAGGTCTTGCCAGCTTCCCGGCGGGGCTGTTTTTTTATGCGTTTTTATGCATTTATCCGTTCAGTTTTGTCAATACCTGCACGGTCCTGTGCCGCCCGCTTTCGGAGCGAAAACTCTGGAGCGTGTGGGGAGACGGTACGGGGAAAAGCGCAGTGAATGCGCTGGATAGAACCAGATGAAAAAGGATGCATAAGGCCGGAGCACGGCGCGGCAGAACGGGGGCGGCAGGCGAAGCCGAACAAAGTACGAGGAAGGAGCGGTCGAGATGGAGTTACGCGCAAATCTGATGAGTGAAGCGGATATGCAGAGGGCAATGAAGCGGATGTCGCATGAGATTGCGGAGCACAATCACGGATGCGAAAATGTTGTGCTGCTCGGGATCCGGAGACGGGGGGTTCCGCTTGCGAAGACGCTTGCGGCGAATATTCTTTCGATTGAGGGAGTCTCAGTACCGGTGGGCGAGCTGGATATTACGCATTATCGGGACGATCTTTCCGGTTCGGAAGGCTCGGAGGATATGCCGGTCATCCACGGAGATTGGATTGATTTTGAGATCACCGGAAAAGATGTGGTGCTGGTTGACGATGTGCTTTATACCGGCAGGACCGTAAGAGCTGCGCTCGATGCGGTATCCAAAATGGGAAGAGCGGCTTCTATTCAGCTTGCGGTTTTGATCGATCGCGGGCATCGGGAGCTTCCGATTCGCGCGGACTATGTTGGGAAAAATGTTCCGACCTCCAAGAATGAAATTGTTTCCGTGATGGTGGAGAGCTATGACGGGAAGACGTGTGTCAATCTTTATCTTGCCGATTAAACAAATCGGCTTTTTCTGTGAAATTCGTTATTGAGAACAAGTAGTAGGAGAAAAACAAGATGAGCAAAGAAAGAAGAATTATCCAAGTTGAAGAGAGAGTTCCTCTCGCACAGGGGATTCCGCTCAGTATTCAGCACACTTTTGCGATGTTCAGCGCGTCTGTGCTGGTACCGTGGCTGATCGGAATCAACGCGTCTATCGTACTTTTAATGAACGGAATCGGAACCCTTCTGTTTATCTTTATCACGAAGGGAAAGTCACCGGCGTATCTGGGCTCCAGCTTCGCATTCCTTTCACCGACCTTTATCCTTCTCGCGAATCCGGATTACGGATATCAGTACGCGCTTGGCGGATATATCGTGACCGGTCTGATTTTCTGCGCGGTTGCTTTTATCATCAAATTTGTCGGAACAAACTGGATCGACGCGGTGCTTCCGCCGGCGGCGATGGGCCCGATTGTCGCGCTGATCGGTCTTGAGCTTGCGGGTTCCGCGGCTTCCAACGGGGGTCTGATTTTAAGTGATACCTCTACGGAGATTAACCCGAAGTTTGTAGCGGTATTTTTAATCACCATTCTGGTGGCGGTCATGGGACAGGTTTTGTTCCGCGGTTTTGCGGCGGCGCTTGCGATTTTGATCGCGATTGTGACCGGCTATGTGGCAGCGCTCGCGCTCGGTCTTGTGGACTTTACACCGGTCGTGGAGTCTGAACTTTTCGCACTGCCGAACTTCTTGCTTCCGAAGTTTGATCTGGAGGCGATTATGATTGTGATTCCGGCAACGCTGGTGGTGATTTCGGAGCATATCGGACATCAGGTAGTGACCAGTGAAATTGTGGGTCGGGATTTGCTGAAGGATCCGGGGCTTCACCGGACGATTTTTTCGGACGGGCTTTCGACGGCCATTTCCGGACTTTGCGGTTCGGTGCCGACGACAACTTACGGTGAAAACATCGGTGTAATGGCGGTGACAAAGGTTTATAGTGTTTGGGTTATCGGCGGAGCGGCGGTATGCTCCATTATTCTGGCGTTCTTTGCGCCGGCCTCTGCGCTGATCAATACGATCCCGGGACCGGTTATGGGCGGTATCAGCTTCCTGCTTTACGGAATGATCGCGGCTTCGGGTCTGCGGCTTTTGGTTGATAAGAAGGTAAATTACGGAAAGGCAAGAAATCTGGCAATGACGGCCATCATTTTTGTGGTCGGACTTTCCGGAGCATTTATCCAGATCGGAAATGTGCAGCTGACCGGTATGAGCCTTTCGGCTCTGGTTGGAATGGTGCTGGGACTGGTCTTCTATATCATTGACAAACTGGGGATTGCGAACGACCAGGATGAACCGGGAACCATTGAGTAGGAAACGGTTTCAAAAAGAAAAATAAAGAACCCCTAAATAGAGAACGCGCCGGCGGCGAATGGAAAATTCGCTGTCGGCGCTTTTTCTTCGAGTGGTGAATCTTTTATCGTCGAGGACGGTCTTTCTCTTTTTGCTTTAAAGTGTCCATTCCGAGACGAATCAGTTCCAAAGTTGCGGCAGAACGGCTCGGATAACGGTTTTTAAAACGAAAGTCCTCAATCTCTTCCAAGAGTGCATCATCGACAATGACCGTATAACGCGGTCTTTTTGTAGACACCTGAATCACCTCCCC
>CAKQWL010000184.1 GCA_934278965.1 uncultured Clostridia bacterium
GCTGTATGCAGAGAAAGCTGTTTGAACTTTTTCGGGTAAAGAGAAAAGAAAGGAACTGCAAAATGTACGAAAATATCAAATTTGAAGTGAAAGACGGTATCGCCTATATTACGATCGCAAGACCGCAGGCCATGAACGCACTGAACTGTGATGTCCTGGATGAACTCACATGCGCATTCGGCAAGGTGGAAAGCGATCCTGAGGTGAAAGCGGTCATCCTGACCGGTGAAGGCAAGGCCTTTGTTGCCGGCGCAGATATCGCACAGATGAACGAAATGGATGCCGTAGAAGGCCGCGCTATGATGATCAAGGGACACAATCTGATGAATTACATGGAATCCATCGAAAAGCCGATCATTGCTGCCGTAAACGGTTTTGCCCTCGGCGGCGGATGCGAACTTGCTATGGCATGTGACTTCCGTATCGCTTCCGAAAAGGCGAAATTCGGTCAGCCGGAAGTAAATCTCGGTATCATTCCGGGTTTCGGCGGCACACAGAGACTTCCTCGCCTTGTTGGAAAAGCAATGGGCAAGTATCTGATTATGACCGCAGAAATGATCGGTGCAGACGAAGCCTATCGGATCGGTCTTGTTGAAAAGATCGCCGCTCCTGAAGAGCTTATCGCGGAGGCAGAGAAGCTTGCCAAGACCATCATGTCCAAGGCTCCTCTTGCCATCGCGGCAGCAAAGACAGCGATTAATGTCGGCTATGGTCTGGATATGAAGACAGCCAGCGCTTTTGAAATTGAAGCATTCACTGCTCCGTTCTCTTCACAGGATAAGACAGAAGGAATGACAGCCTTCCTTGAAAAGAGAGCTGCGGAATTTAAGAACAAATAGTACTCTTCTTTTCGATTCCAATCTTAAAAATAAAAACCACTAGTATGAACTAGTGGTTTTTTCATATTTTATGTCAGCTTACAACACTACAGCACCTTGCTGAGGAACGACTTCGTTCTCTCTTCTTTCGGGCTCTCGAAAATCTCTTTCGGTGTTCCCTGTTCGACAATATATCCGTCATCCATAAAGATTACCCGGTCTGCCACTTCATTGGCAAATCCCATCTCGTGCGTTACAATAATCAGCGTCATCCCGCTGTGTGCAAGGGATTTCATAACATCGAGCACTTCTCCGACCATTTCCGGATCCAGCGCGCTGGTTGGCTCGTCAAACAGCATATACCTCGGATTCATTGCGAGTGCTCTTGCGATTGCAACACGCTGCTTCTGTCCGCCGGAAAGCGCCGCCGGATAGGAATCCGCTTTATCAGCTAATCCGACTCTCTCCAGAAGTTCCATCGCGGTTTTCTCGGCTTCTCCCTCCGGAATGCCGGAAACCTTCGTCGGCGCAACTGTAATATTCCGAAGAACCGTCATATGCGGAAACAAATTAAAACTCTGGAACACCATTCCCATCTTTTTCCGGATTTCATTGATATTCTGTTCCGAAAGAGCCTCTCCGTCAATCAAAATACTGCCGCCGGTCGGTTCTTCCAGCATGTTGAGACAGCGCAGAAAGGTACTTTTCCCGGAGCCGGACGGCCCGATAATGCATACAACCTCTCCGTCCCGAATCGTTTCTGTAATATCTTTCAGTACCTCAAGTGCACCGAAATTCTTTTTCAAATTTTTAATTTCAATCATCCTGCGATTTCCCCCTGACTCTGGCTATCGCCGGAAAGCGGAGCCGTCTTCTTCTTTCCTTTTTTCTTCTCTGCGCTCTTAGCTCCCATCATCTTTTCCAGGAAGGCAATCAGCTTGGAGAGTGGAATTGTGAGGAGCATATAAACGATCGCTACGCCGATATACGCCTGGAATGTATTAAAAGTCGCGGCATTCCACAATGTACCTCTTCTTAAAATTTCCCGCACACCGACATAGGAAAGCACTGCCGTTTCCTTGATCAACGATACGAATTCGTTTCCGAACGCCGGGAGCACAATCTTCAGTGCCTGCGGAATAACGACGAGACGCATTGCCATTCCGTGCGTCATGCCAAGTGACCGCGCGGCCTCCATTTGCCCCTTATCCACAGCCTGAAGACCGCTTCGCACGATTTCCGCCACATAAGCGGCACTGTTCAAACCGCAGACAATCATCGCCGGGATCAAAAGATAAGGCCACTTAAAAGAGCCTCCTAAAGACTGCACCAACTGCGGAAGTCCGTATGCCAGGATCAGCGCCTGTACAAGCATCGGTGTTCCGCGGATGATTTCTACATAAAGCTTCGCAGGGATACTGATCCCTTTGTGTTTTGACATCTTGGCAAGAGCGATACCGAGTCCGAGAATCACTCCGATTAAGACAGCAACAAGGCTGACCCCCACTGTCATGGGGACGCCTTGTAATGCTACCAGAATACCTTCGAAATAAAGTTTTAAAGTTTCCATAATTTTGTTCCGTTCCGGTTATCCTTGAAATGCAATAGAATTATCGTCTGTTTTCTCCGTTGGAGCACTTTAGTTGAACCACTTCTCAACAAGCTGGTCGTAAGTACCGTTATCCTTCATGTTCTTCAGGCCGGCATTGATCTTATCGAGCAGTTCGGTGTTGCCCTTCTGTACCGCAAAGCCGTAGGATTCTGCGTTCAGCGTCTCGCCAACCATCTTAACCTTGTCTGCCTGCTTGTTGATGTAAGCCTGCGCAACCGGCTTATCGATAATAACAGCGGATACATCTCCGTTGATCAGCTGCAGCATGCAGGTATCAAATCCGTTCAGAATGATCGCCTCCTTGATCTTTCCGTCATTGAAGAGACCGTTTACTTCATCCGCGCCGGTTGTTCCGATCTGGCTCGCAACCTTCATGTCTGCTGTCAGATCATCAATTCCTGTAATCGTCTCATTGTCCTCTTTTACGACAACCACCAGTCCGGAATCATAATAAGTATCGGAGAAGTCTACCTTTGCCTGACGTGCTTCATCCTCCGCATTCATTCCGGCCGTAATCATATCCGCATTTCCTGCCTGAACAGCCGGAATCAGCGAGTCAAATTCCATATCTGTGTAAGTTACCTTGAATCCCTGATCTTCTCCGATCGCGTTCATCAGGTCCATATCGAAGCCGATTACATGTCCGTCTTCATCAACGGTATCGAACGGCGGGAATGTCGCTTCTGTAACCGCTGTATAAGTCGGCACATTATCGCTTCCGCCCTCTTCCTGATCTCCGCCTCCGCAGGCAGCCATCGAAAATGCCATTGCAGCGATCAGTGCTGCAGCCATCATTTTTTTCAAATTTGCTTTCATTTTTCTTTCCTCCTGAATATTTATTAATAGCATTGCGTATTCATTCATCAGCAACAGTTATAAATATACACTGCTTCGTGAGATTATGCAAGTACTTTTTTAAGATTTTAACAAAAAAAAATTTTTAAACTTTAAAAATGCTTTGTCAAAAAACAAAATTCACGGAAAAATAGAGATTTTTCCGTGAATTTGTATGAATTCGCTTATATTTATGCAATTATGCGGCGTTTATGCATTATTCGTGCATAAGCTTACTATTTTGCACTTAAATACTCGTGAATCCCGCGTGCTGCATCCTTTCCTGCGCCCATCGCCAGAATAACGGTCGCCGCACCGGTCACCGCATCTCCGCCGGCAAATACGCCCTCCTTAGAAGTCGCGCCGACATCCTCTGTCGCCACGATGCACTTTCTGCGGTCGACTTCCAGTCCCTTTGTCGTGGAAGAAATCAGCGGATTTGGAGAAGTACCGAGCGACATGATCACCATATCACAGTCAATATCAAATTCCGAACCCTTAACTTCAACAGGGCTTCTTCTTCCGGAAGCGTCCGGCTCACCAAGCTCCATCCGTACGCAGCGGATTCCCTTTACCCAGCCGTCTTCACCGACAAGGATCTCAACCGGATTTGTCAGAAGATCAAAGATGATCCCCTCTTCCTTCGCATGATGTACTTCCTCCACACGTGCCGGAAGCTCTTCTTCCGAACGGCGATATACGACATGAACCTCTGCTCCGAGACGAAGCGCTGTACGCGCAGCATCCATCGCTACATTTCCGCCGCCGACGATAACTACTTTTTTGCCAATCGAGATCGGCGTATCGTAGTCCTCATCAAAAGCCTTCATCAGGTTGTTTCTAGTCAAATATTCGTTCGCCGAGAATACTCCGCAGGCTGTTTCGCCCGGAATTCCCATGAACTTCGGAAGTCCTGCACCGGATCCGATAAATACGGCGTCAAATCCTTCCTTTTCCATCAACTCGTCAATGGTAACGGACTTTCCGATAATAACATCGGTTTCCAGCTTTACGCCAAGCGATTTTACATTCTCCACTTCCGGAAGTACAACGCCGTCCTTCGGGAGACGGAATTCCGGAATTCCGTATACCAATACACCGCCGGCCTTGTGAAGTGCCTCGAAGATCGTTACATCGTATCCAAGCTTCGCAAGGTCTCCCGCGCAGGTGAGTCCTGCCGGACCGGAACCGATCACAGCAACCTTCTTTCCAAGCTTGGTCTTCGGTGCCTCCGGCTTGATATTATTTTCTCTCGCCCAATCCGCTACAAAACGCTCCAGCTTTCCGATGGAAACCGGTTCACCCTTAATTCCGCGAATGCACTTTCCTTCACACTGGCTTTCCTGCGGGCACACACGACCGCATACAGCAGGCAGGGAGGAGGACTCGCTGATTACCTTATATGCCGCTTCAATGTTTCCCTCTTTTACCTGTGCGATAAAATCCGGGATATTGATGCTGACCGGGCAGCCCTCTACACACTTTGCATTTTTACATCCGAGACAGCGCTGCGCCTCTTCTGTTGCTTCTTCTTTATTATATCCGAGACATACCTCGTCGAAATTCGTCGCGCGTACTTTCGGCTCCTGCTCTCTTACAGGGACTTTCTTCATTACATCTGCCATTATTTGTCACCTCCGCAATTTCCGCATCCGCCGTGGTGCGTGCTGCCTTCCTGATACTTCAGAAGCGCTCTTCCTTCTTCTGTCTTATACATCGTCTGACGCTTCATCGCCTGATCGAAGTCTACCTTATGTCCGTCAAATTCCGGTCCGTCCACGCAGGCAAAT
>CAKQWL010000185.1 GCA_934278965.1 uncultured Clostridia bacterium
GAAGGATGGCGGCGCCGAAGGAGATCAGAACGCCCAGAAGGATCGGAATAATCTTGGCCATGCCGCGGCCCCAGACATTGAAGATGATGACAACAGCCAGGGCAATAACGGCTAACAGCCAGTTCGCATTGCAGTTGCTGATCGCACTTCCGGAAAGGCCAAGGCCGATGCTGATGATGATGGGGCCGGTTACAACCGGCGGGAAAAATTTCATGACCCGGTTCACACCGATCAGCTTGATGAGCAGAGCCATCACAAGGTAAACCAGTCCCGCGCAGGCGACACCCAGGCAGGCGTACGGCAGAAGCTGCTCATTTGTCATGGTCCCGTTTCCGGCCAGCGGAGCTACCGCTCCATAACCGCCGAGAAAAGCAAACGAGGAACCCAGGAATGCCGGAACCTTTCTCTTTGTCAACAAGTGGAACAGAAAGGTTCCCAAGCCGGCCATCAGTAGCGTAGTCGGAATATCCAGACCTGTCAGCAGCGGAACCAGAATGGTTGCACCAAACATTGCAAACATATGCTGAAAGCCTAAAATAAGCATGCGGGGAATCCCCAGCGTCCGAGCGTCCGTAATTCCTTCCGCTCCGATAACAAATTTCTGTTTTGCCATTTTTTCCTCCTGCGGAGACGTTTCTCCATGTTTTATTTAAAAGCCGATAAAGCCTCGGCTTTTATCACAAATTTTGTTCGACCTCTTCCCATAATAAAGGCAGCCATTCCGCTGAGAATAGCTGCCCTTCTGATCATTTAAACAATTCCATTTGGGTGGCCTGCTGAGAACGATGGTTCTCCAGCAGCTTTTGAATCTTATCATAGGGATCGATCATGGCACCCACGGACATGTTATGATTCATCGAAGCAATGAAATAAGCCAGGTACTTAGAGGCATCCACCTCAATATACCACGGAGCCGGCAAAAGCTCCGGCCGGCGATAGGTCAGGTTCGTCGACAGCACGGCCGTCAGAACGCCGTCCTCCACCGCCTTATTAAAGCGATCCACGCCTTCGGTAAACAACGCATACGTGCAGGCGGCAAAAACCTTATCCGCGCCCCGCTTCTTCAAATCATAAGCAATATCCAGCATCGAATCGCCGGATGCAATCTGATCATCGTAAACCATTACATTTTTGCCCGCAATGTCCGTGCCCAGGAATTCATGCGCAACAATCGGGTTCCGTCCCTTTACCATACGGGAATAATCCCGACGCTTGTAATACATTCCCATTTCCACGCCCAGCGTAGAAGCAAAATACACATTCCGGGAAATTGCGCCCTCATCCGGGCTGACGACCATGAACGACTCCTTGTCCAGCGACAGATCCGGATACTTCTTCAGCATCGCCTTCAATACCTGATAATACGGCATCGCATTATCGAAGCCCATGAGCGGTACCGCGTTCTGTACGCGTGGATCGTGAGCGTCAAATGTCAACACCGAAGAAACGCCCATCGACTGAAGCTCCTGCAGGGCATAGGCACAATCCAGGGATTCACGGTAGCTCCGGCGATGCTGCCGGGCTCCGTACAAAAACGGCATAATTACGGTAATCCGGTAAGCTTTACCGGCGGCCGCCTGAATGGCCCGCTTGATATCGGCGAAATGATCGTCCGGCGACATCGGAGCGTCCTGTCCGAACATCTTATATGTGCAGCTGTAATTGCCGACGTCCGATAAAATGTACAAATCCAGTCCGCGAACCGACTGGGTAATCATCACCTTACCGTCGCCGCTCTGAAAACGAGGACTGGATACGGAGACCAGGAAAGAATCATCCCCATGCTGTTCATCCGGATGCGGCTCCTTCTGCTGGTAGAAATTCTGAAGGTGCTTATCAACCATTGCTCCCAGTTCCTTCGCGCTGTCCATCACCATTAACCCTAACGATGCTATCTGCCGATGCTCACGATGCTCTCTGTCGACCGTCGTTGAAAAAGACATTCTTATTCTCCTCCGTTTTTTTACTGCCCGTTTTAAGTTCTTGACGATTATAGCATAAAATGTCGAAGATGAAAAGGGCAAATTTCGACTTTCCGCAGGTCTGTCATAACCGCCCAAATTCTCATTGAAAAAACGGAATACTTACCGTCA
>CAKQWL010000186.1 GCA_934278965.1 uncultured Clostridia bacterium
CCTGAAAGGATATAACCCACCATCTGGTCAATTGCATTATAGCCCTTTTCATCCAGAGCGTCATACACAGTCTTTAAAATGTCTTCCGTCGTCCTAAGCTCGCCTCTGTCGGCGGCGTTGAACATGATCGTGTTTCTTTCCAACTCTCCGTCCCCTTTCTTTTGTATTGATGCACTAACACGATTATACACAGCGGTAAAAGAAAGTACAACCGAATTTCAGGGAATTTAACATATCTGTAATATATCGAAAGTCGGCAAATCAGCTTAGAGCAACGCTTTTGCTGTTTCAAACGCCGCAGGAATCTTTGACGGATCCTTTGCGCCGGCCTGTGCCATATCCGCTTTACCGCCGCCGCCGCCGCCGGCTGCCGCAGCAATCTTTTTAATCATATTTCCGGCATGGTAGCCCTTTTCTAAGAGATCATCCGTGACCGATACCATAAAAGTAACTTTATTTTCTGCTTCCGCAGCCAGTACGAGAATGACATTCTTATGCTCTTTTTTAATGTCATCGGAGATCGTGCGGAGATCGTTGATATCTGCATTTGCAAAGGACTTCATGATGAGACGCACACCGTTGATTTCAACGGCCTCGCTTATGAGTGCGGCCGCCATATCATCGATTCCGGCCTTTCGCAGCTCCGTGAGTTCTTTTTTAGCGGCTTTGAGTTCTTCATTCAGAACGGTGATACGCTGAAGAAGCGATGCCGGTGTTGTTTTGAGGATTTCAGAAGCTTCCCTTAAAACGGCCTCACCCGATGCTGCCATTTCAAGAAGCGCAAGTCCTGTTACCGCTTCAATTCGTCTTACTCCGGCCGCAACTCCGCTCTCGGAAAGAATTTTCAGTGCGCCGATCTGTCCGGAATTGGAAACATGCGTTCCTCCGCAACGCTCTATGGAAAAATCACCGATGGAAACGACACGAACCTGATTTCCGTATTTTTCACCGAATAAAGCGGTTGCGCCCTTCTCTTTTGCTTCATCCATGCTCATTACTTCCGTGGATACGGGAAGGAAAGCAAGGATTTCATCATTCACAATCTTTTCGACCTGAGCCAGCTGCTCCGGCGTCAGTGCTTCAAAATGAGTAAAATCGAAGCGAAGCCCGTCTTTTGTTACACTGGAACCTGCCTGAGCCACATGGTCGCCGAGAACGATGCGAAGCGCCTTGTGCAGCAGGTGTGTTGCTGTATGGTTGCGGGCTGTTGCGTGTCTTCTTGCGGAGTCTGTCTCAAGGGTTACCGTATCGCCTGTGCGGAGGGTCCCCTTAACAACTTCAATTCGGTGTACGAAAGCATTTTGCAGTTTGGTAACTTCTAAAACATTTGCTTCAAAATCGTTTCCGACAATCTTTCCGGTATCAGAGGCCTGTCCGCCGCTTTCCGCATAAAGTGGTGTCCGATCGAGGAAAAGACGACCACTCTGTCCCTCACAGATGCTTTCACTCGGTTCATTTCCGACAAATACAGCAAGAACAGTTCCCTGATCGGACAGCGTGTCATATCCGCTGAATTCTGTCGGCACCAGATGGAGTCCCTCGCCGACGGATTCTTTCCATCCGGCCTCTTCTCCTTCTTTTCTGGCAGCTCTTGCCTGTTCTTTCTGTTTTTCCATGTTGGCGTTAAAACCGTCAACATCCGCAGTAAATCCGTTTTCCGAGAGAATTTCCTGTGTCAGTTCAAGCGGGAAGCCATAAGTATCATAAAGCTTGAATACTTTGTCGCCGGAAAGCTCTGTCTCTCCCTGTTCTTTTAACTCTTCGACATATTCTCCGATGATAACGGTACCCTGGTCGATGGTCGATGCGAATTTCTCTTCTTCAATCGAGAGAATTTTATAAATATAATCTTTCTTCTCTTCTAGAGCCGGATAAGCCTTTCCGGACACCTCGATAACCTTTTTCGAGAGCTCCGGCATGAAACTACCCTCGATACCGAGGAGCTTTCCGTGCCGTGCCGCACGGCGCAGAAGCCGCCGGAGCACATAACCGCGTCCTTCGTTGGAAGGCATGATTCCATCGCTGATCATAAAAGTAACGGAGCGAATATGGTCGGTAATCAGGCGAATGGAAATGTCTGTCTTCGCTTTTCCGTCACAATACTGGATGCCGGCTTTTTTGGTGACCTCGTCCAGAATCGCGCGAATTGTATCCACATCAAAGATGGAATCTACTCCCTGCATAATGCAGGCAATTCGCTCCAGTCCCATACCGGTATCGATATTCTTATGCTCCAGATTGCTGTAAGAACCGTCTTCCTCCTTCGAGAATTGTGTGAAAACATGGTTCCAAAATTCCAAGTACCGATCGCAGTCACAACCCGGTTTACAGTCCGGGCTGCCGCATCCGTATTCCGGTCCTCTGTCAAAATAGATTTCC
>CAKQWL010000187.1 GCA_934278965.1 uncultured Clostridia bacterium
AGCCTGTGATTCAGCGACATATTGGCGCAGAGCGGCACCTGCATGATTTCCAGTCCGTTCAAATCCCGCGCTCTCAAATACTCCCGGTCAAAGGTACTTACGACAACATCAATGCTCGTCCCCGGAAGCGGGATCAGCCAGCCGTCACTGTTCGGCACAATATCAAACGGCACCAGTTCGACATGCAGATCGGTATGCCTTTTCTGAATCTCTTCCCAGATCTCACTGAAGGCATCCGGCAGAGTCATGATTGATGAAGCAAGGCGGATAACATTCATTTCCCTCCGGAGAGCATTGGCGACATGGGCGATAGACTCTTCATACAATTCAAAGATCCTGAGGGCATCCGTGTAAAGTGCTTCTCCCGCCTTTATCAGCCGCTGCCCCTTATGCGTCCTGGTGAACAATGCCGCGCCGACCTCATTTTCCAGATTGTTGATATGCTTCATCACTGCGCTCGGCGTGAAAAGCCTCATCCGCCGCCTTGTTAAAACTACCGGTCTCCGCAACCATGCGAAACAGCTTGAGCTGTATGAGTGTATACATCCCGCGTCCTTTCTGTAATTTTCACAACAATTTTCGCAATCCTGATTTTTCTATTTCCATTATATTATGGCAGCTGCAAAATTGCAAATGCTTCGTCTCCGTCCTTGTCAACGCCGCGGAGCGGCCTTACCGCCCCGTCTCTGACAAAACAAAACGGCGGAGCAGCTCTCGCCGCTCCACCATTTCGATTTTTCGTATAAAGTACTTTCGGGCACCCGTTCCCGCTGCTCAAGCACCTTTTTTAATCCTGAAGCAGACGATAAAGGAATGTCACCATCTGTCCTCTTGTGCATGCATCGTCCGGGCTGTACATAGCGTCTCCCGTACCCGTTGTAATCTTGTTTTCATATGCCCAAAGAACCGCGTTGTAAAAATAATCCGTATTTTCTACATCCGCGAACGGATTTTCGCCGGAAACCGCCGGGGTCTTCATAAAGCGATACAGGAATGCCGCCATCTGTCCTCTCATACACGGCGCGTCCGGGCTGAACATTCCATTTCCCGTTCCTGCCGCAATTCCTTGCTTCGCTGCCCAGCTGACAGCCTTTGCATAATAAGCATCCGCCGCAACATCTGTAAAATCCGCACTTACTGCCGTTTCCGGACTGCCTGCCGCACGATACAGGAAGGTCACCATCTGCGCACGCGTACACGGCTCATTCGGACTGAAAGTAACCGCAGAGGTTCCGGATGTGATGCCTTTACCGACCGCCCACAGTACCGCCTTGGAGAAATAATCGCCATCCGCGACATCGATAAACGGATTTTCCTCCGCCCGGGTCTCCACAAAGTTTGCTTGGATCTCCACCTTGGATGCCGGCATAGTGAAGGTATACTGATCCTCCGACTTCTTTGTCAGCGGAATTTTGTCTCCGTTCTTTGCCACTGCAGTCAGCTGACCCAATTCATATCCGAGATCCGGCGTAACGGTGATTGTCACCGTATCTCCCTTTTCCGCACTCTTTGCGCTTGCCGCAACCGTACCGTTTTCCGGCTTCCCGACAATTTCAATGCTGTAATCGAGCACCGCAGAGCCGCCGCCTCCTCCGGAAGATCTCCGATAGGTAATTTCGATCACTTGGTCTGTACCGCTTATTCCGCTTACACTCTTCGTGCATCCCGTCCCAAGAGACACTTTTGCCGCGTCATAAGAATAACTTCCACAGTCAATTTTCAAGCTCTTGCCGCTCACTGTAACCGCTTCGTCACAATTTGCCGTAAGTGTGATGGTCTGCCCGGAGGACGCCGCATCAATTGCCTCTTGAAGTGTTCCGTATTCATTCGTTCCGATTTTCGCCGCGGTGCTGGTGCTTCCGTTCATAATGAAGGAGCTGAACTTGCTAATCTCAATAACAGCACACCCGTTCTCGATCGTGAAGACCTTCTTACCGGCATTCGCCGGATCATTTCCGTCCAAGAATCGTTCCCTGCTTCCGTCCGTACAGAGGTGCAGAATTTCCTTCGGCACGAATCCCTCCGGAATCGGGAGCGCAATCTTAAATTTCTGACCGTTCAAATACTGATTCGGCACCGCAATTCCGCTCTCCGCGACATTGCCGTTTACTTTCACGGTGGCAGTCGGCAATGCTTCAAACGTGAGCGTCTGCTCTTCCTGCGAAACGCCGGAAATCGAAGCCGCCGCTGCTGTAACCGTCACATGAATCTCTACCTTTACGATGTCATCGGCGCTCAAGGCACTCTTATCGACAGATGCTTCTCTCAAGAGAGTATCCTTTGCGCTGTCCTTGATTGTATCGGACAATCCGTCTACAGAAGCCTTGTCCAAAACTTTCTCCAGCTTTTCCGAATCGGCATCCGTCAGGATTCCGCCGATTCCCGCTGTAGTCTTCTCTTCCACAACGATCGGAGCCGCCGCCGGTCGTTCAGCGGTCACTTCGTATACATATCCCGCTTTTTTCGAGGCAACAACAAAGCGTTCTTCCGCTATATAAGCTGTCGGATCCTCTGTGAAATCGCCGGCCGTAATCCGATATTCCGCTTCTGTTCCTTTTCCGATAAAGTCCACAAGTCCAATCAGGCCTTTGTAGGCACCGCCGCTGATGGTAACGATCCCGGTTACCTGAGGATCGTTCGGAATCATGCTGTTATCCGTTGCTACTACCGCAAAGCCGTTTGCTGTCGAACCATTGTTATTCTGCACATAGGTCGCCTTTGAAAGGTTGGTGGAAACCGTGCAGTTTTCCAGCTTCAGGTCCGTAAACTTCGTTTCAATCCCGCTGGCACCGGAAATCGTGCAGTTTGTAAAGGTCGCCTGCTGATTTTTCCCTGCTCTGTTCGTAGTATCCTGCGAGCCGGAAATATAAACGCCTTTATGATCCGGGTTGGCTGCATCTGTTCCGCCGGAAATTGCCGTACCACTGACATTCAGCACCGCACCCGCGTAAGAACCGTTATGATACAGGCCCTGCTCCGATGCTGTAAGCTCCGAATCCGTAATCTTCACCTTGCCGTTCTCTGCAAAGGATGCTACCGCATAGAGCCCCGAAATCTGGCAGTTCTCTATATTCAGTTCCTTTCCGTCGGCATACAGGCAGATATTGACACCGTCACTCTCGATGACAGCGTTCCGCAGGGTCAGGCTGCCGCCGTTCGCGCAGATTCCGCGCGTATCCGTATCTCCGATATCCTCCGCCTTGGATGAAATATAAGTACCGTTTTCGATCGTTAAATCGGCCTTTGCGAGGAGCGAAAACCGATCCGCTGCCGAATTCATCCGATGATGATTGGTCAATACCTTCTCATTTAAATTCAGAGTCACCGGATTTTCTGTCACAATCGGACGCTCGATCTCCAGATTATCCGCCAGTGTCACGATTGCCCCCGGCGCGCCCGCTTCCAGTGCCGGTGCAATATCTTTGAATGTACCGCCCTTTACGACAAACATCGCTTTTGCTTTTGCCGCATTTTCCTCCGCAGTATGTCCGGTACGGTAAGCGCCGGCAACTGCCGTATAAGTCGAAACATTTCCAAGGATTGTCCCACTTTCTACGGTCAAAATCGTTGGAATGGTCTCCCAGCCGCTGACGCTGCCGTTCGTTCCGTAAATTCCAAGCTCGATATCGCCGTCGATCGTTCCGGTCGTGTTGACTGTCACCTGCGTTCCTGCGATGTAGGTATCGTTGGATGCCGGCCAGTAGCAAGCGTCCATCGCGGTCTTCCCATTGTTATGAATCGATGTGCTTCCGAGAATTTTTACGACTCCGCAGTTATTGGAAGACACCATTTCCGTCTCGGATCCGCCTGAAAGCTGCATGTCTTCAAAGGTCAGATTGCCGTAATTCTGGATTAAAATCTTGGCAGATCCCTGAACATCTCTGTACACACCATTCTCTACTATATTGCCGACGGCGTCACTCGTCGTCGTGAGCGTACCGTTTCGGAATGTCACCGAGTTTCCCTTGAGCAGCTGGAAGCCGTTTGTTTCTGTTCCGCGTGATCCGACCAATCTTCCCGAAATCGTATAGGTTTCGCCGCCGAAATCAAAAACAATATTCTTTCCGCCGTCCGTCGGACCTACGATAACACCGTCCCCTTCACAGCTTCCCAGGAGCCGGATCGTCGTTTCCTGCGTCCCCTCAATGCTGTCCACTGCCGCCTGCAGCGTCTCAAAATGCTCATCGCCGATTGCCGCTTTATGCGAGCAAGTGCCGTCTTCACACACCCCGGCCAACGCGGCCGCCGGCAAAAGACTGACAAGCATCATGACCGCCATTAAAACGGCCAGCACATGCCTTTTCATGTCTAAACTCCTCCTTCAATTTGTGTATGTTATTATTTACTTCCCGTATTTTGATAATAGCACATTTCCTCAAAAAGTCAACTTTAAACTCAACTTTTAGTGTGTAATTTATGGATTTTTTATTTCCTTTAGAAATATTTCTGAATATTTTATTCTCGATTGTCCTTTCTTTTTCGCGCTTCGCTCTTCGTTCTTCTGCCACATTCAACAATTTGAAAACACTTAGATCGTAACTTTTTGAATTTTGGAGATAATCAACTATATGCATAAAAAAAATTCAAAAACATTTCTTTCGGCAATCAAGCGTAAAGTACACTAAATGAAAAGGAGATTGTAACACATGGTTGATTTTTCGATACGGATAAAACAGCTCCGAAAAGATAAACACCTAACACAGGCGCAGGTGGCCAAGCGAATCGGAGTAACGGCCTCGATGGTATCCGCGTATGAAACGGACATCCGGCTGCCATCCTATGAAGTCCTAGTGCGACTCGCCGATTTATTCGGAGTCACGGTAGATTATCTGCTTTGCCGGCAGGACAAACGGTTCCTCGATATCACGGATTTAAACGAAGAGGAAGCCACGATCCTCTGCGAACTTGCGGATCTTCTTAAAAAGCGGTAGCATTGTTTCGATTTCTCAGGACAGCTTATAGCTTCGCCGCAAATATAATTCATACGCAAAAATTCGGCCACCCGCGGGCGGCCGAATTTTTCTTTTCATCATTTCGCACCGGCATTTACACCGTTTGCACTTTTTATCGAGGCAGGCTTTGCCAGATGAAATACAGCGCCAGCAGATGCCCTGGGTAAAAGGCATAACAGAAATACTGAAACCATTTCTTCCCGTACCCGCGTTCTCCGCTGTACAGCCAGATCAGCGGCAGCGCGAAAAGCGCAAATGCCTGCTGCGGAAATTCGAACGCATGCCCGAAAACCGTCACCGTGTAGAAAAAGCCGCTCAAAAGCCCTGCATTGATAAAATACATTCCCGCAAACTGCAGCAGCATGACCACCGGATGTTTCCCGCGCAGGAAATAAAACAGCAGCACCGTCAGTACGCCTGCCCCGTAGTAATCCACCATCGTTACTGTCCCGATCCCGTACCCGAGAATCAGGGCGCCCGCTGCGGACAGTCCGGTCAAAATCCATTTATTCTTTTTCCTCACCCGTTCCATCCATGCCATCAAAAGCAGGCTGATCAAGAATGTCCAAAGCACATTTTGATGAAACGGATAAAACACCGTTCCGCCATAAATCAAATCAAACGGCACCTCGGAGATTACCGCAAAAACGAATATCTTTCCGATATACCGCTTCAGATTTCCGGTATGGTAAAATCCCTCCGCAATCATAAACGCAAAGAGCGGAAACGCCAATCTGCCGATACAGGTCAAAAAATCCAGATACGGAAAGACCGTTGCCCACAGATGATCCAAGAGCATAAAGAGCATTGCCATGATATGAAGCGTACCGGAGCTGAAAAGCCCGCCCCTGCCGCCAGCCGATGTCCGCTGCTGTAATTCGTTTGTTTCTTGTGTCAAGTTCATTTTTCCCAAGTCCTCCCTCTCACAGAAATCATTCACGGTCTTCCCTCCCGACTATAGCAGGAAATGCCCGAAAATTCAAGCGGCAATGATCGAAATAAGGCGAAAATCGGCGGATAAAAAAAGCGGTACAGCCCCGAAGCTGTACTGCCTTTCTCCGTCTGAAATAGACTTTCAGCGGTTCCTTACTTTGCTGTGTTCTCGCAGAAACGGTGCAGAATTGCCGCCAACTGTTCCCGCGTGATAGAATCATCCGCACCAAATGTGCCGTCACCGTAACCATTGATAATCTTATTGGCAGCCGCCCAAATAATCGCGTTTTCATAATAGCTTCCCGATTTTACATCCGAGAACATGCTTTTGCCGGATACCGCAGGAGCGCCTCATTTTCAACTACTATCTCGATGAAAAGAAGGTCAAGGAAATTATCGAGCTGACTGGCACCAAAGAGTCTACCATCCGCTTTCATAACCGCAACATTTATTCCAAACTCGGCGTAAACTCACTGAAGCAAATGCTGCTGTACGCCGCCGTAATGAAGCAAGAGAATTCGAAAGATTCTGAGAACCGGGAATAGTGCGCGGAAATTTTCAAGCGTGATCCGGATTCGTTCAGAA
>CAKQWL010000188.1 GCA_934278965.1 uncultured Clostridia bacterium
CCAGAACACGGTTTGTCACTTCAATCCGAAAATCACGCTCCGGTGACGATGCGTCCACCACATGGAGCAGCACATCCGCATATTTCACTTCTTCCAAGGTTGCCCGGAACGCTCTGACCAGAAGATGCGGAAGCTTACTTACACATCCTACTGTATCAATCAGGATAAACTCCCTGCCGGACTCTGTCCGAATGCTGCGCTGCGCGGTATCCAGCGTCGCAAAAAGCATATCTTTTTCTCCGACCGATTTATCTTCCTTCTCTGATAAAGAAAGCATCCGGTTCATCAATGCCGATTTGCCTGAATTCGTATAGCCGACCAGTGCCGCAATCGGAATTCCGCTTTTTTCCCGCCGCGCTCGCTGCGTACTTCTCGTTTCCGAGAGGTGCTTGAGTTCCGTCTTGATATCTGCGATCCTGCGTTCGATATGCCGGCGGTCTGTCTCCAGCTTCTTTTCTCCGGGGCCTCTTGTACCGATTCCGCCGCCCTGTCGGGAAAGCGCCTTTCCAAAGCCCGAAAGTCTCGGCAGCCGATATTGCAGCTGCGCAAGTTCCACTTGCAATTTTCCTTCTCCGGAAACAGCTCTGGACGCAAAAATATCCAAAATGAGAATGGTCCTGTCCACCACACGCACCTTCAGCGCCTCCTCCAGATTGCGAAGCTGCATACCGGACAGTTCTTCATTAAAAATCACGGTGTCCGCTTCCATCTTTTCGCAAAGCTCCGCAAGCTCCGTGACCTTTCCGCTGCCGATCAGTGTCGCGCCGTTTCGTCGTTCGGCGCTTTGCACCATTCTGCCGATGACCTCACATCCGGCCGCCTCCGCAAGATTGGAGAGCTCCTCCATCGACGCTTCGATTGCCGCCTCATCAAAGGCGACACCGACCAGAATTGCTCGATATTCTCTTTTTATCACTACCTCATTGGTTTCGCTGAATTGTATCATCCGTTCCCGCTTTCTTCCGACAGTCGATTTCGAGTCTTATCGGACTCTTCTGTCTGAAGGCCATTGTATCATAAAACCTGAAATCAGGCAATTTCTTTCCCGTTTCCGGCGTATCAGGTCACATCGAGGATATCGTCCTTCGGCACCTCAACATAGCTGTCCGGGACTTCTCCGAGAATGACTGCTTCCGCAATCAGCACAGTGCTTGTCACCTGCGTCATTTTCGAGGAAAACGGCGCCAGCACGCGCACATCGGTATTCAGCACGACATAGACCTTGTATTTGGTCTGGTTGATGCCCGCCGTTTCAAATTCTGTAATAAAGTCAATTCCGGACACCGCCGCCGGAATCACCGTAAGCTCAATGTCTGGCCCGCTCTGAGACAAGATACTGCTTCCGAGAAGTGCTCCGAGCGGCACGGTACTTTTACTCTCAAGACCATCTTCCCGATAACGGTCCTGCAATGCTACGGAAAGGCCGGAAACCAGCTGATTGATTGCCGCAGTATCAGACTGCACCATGCCGATGCTTCCGGTGCTGTCTGTTTCCGCCCTCAGCAAATTGCGTACAGCCAAGTCATCGCTGAACTTCTCCCGAATCGTCTCATTGACAATTCGGCTGACAAACGCCTTTGCCCGAATCTCACCGATAGACGCCAGATTCGGAGAAATTCGGAAATTCCAAACAAAGAACAGCATTGCAAGGAGCAGAATCACCAAAGCCAGCAGGACAAAATGCGGCAGAATTTCATTTTTTCTGTTTTTTCGCCGATATGTTTTCTTCATAAAAACCCCCGATCATCTTATGATGAACGGGGGCATTCTGTGACAAAACCGTTTCTCTTCAAAATTCCGGGCTCCATTATCAGCTCAGATCTTTACCTTCTCAAGCTCGTCCTTAAACTTTGTATTGACAATCTTGATGTAGGTACCCTTCATTCCGAGTGATCTGGACTCAATAACGCCGGCAGATTCCAGCTTTCGAAGCGCGTTGACGATTACGGAACGCGTAATACCGGAACGATCCGCGATCTTGCTGGCAACAAGAAGACCTTCGCTTCCCGGCAGTTCGGCAAAGATCTGAAGCACGGCTTCGATCTCCGAATAGGAAAGTGTTCCGACCGCCATCTGAACAACGGCTCTCTCTCTCTCCTCCTCTTCCTGTTCGATTGCCTTGCTTCGCTGAATCTCCAATCCGACTACCGTCGCGCCGTATTCCGCAAGCACCAGGTCCTCATCGCTGAATTCCGAATCATACCGTGTCATCAGAAGTGTTCCCCATCTCTGTCTTCCGCCAAGGATTGGAACGATCGTATGATACTTGTTCAAAAGATCGTAATCCTGCCCGAACACTTCCAGCATCTGTTCATTGGTCATATTTGCGAGTGTTTCCTCAACATTCAGGAATCCCTCGTTAAAGGTTTCCGGCATCCATTCCTCACCCGTCTCCGGATTGTAGGTCGTATCGCTGTCCTTCTTCACCTGATAATGCACACCGAGAATCTTACTCTTTCTGCTGACAATATACACATTCGCATCTAAAAGCTCACTCAGCACCCCGCACAGGTCATTGAAAGAAAACGCACCTGTTGAACTTTCCTGAAACACCCAGTTCATCTTTCTAAGTCTTGCAAGCAATGTATTTTCCATATCTTTTTCTCCTTGTAGAACCCTGTCCCTATTTGAAATAAGTGAAGTACACTCTTCATTATAGCAAGAAATTTGACTGAATGCAATCTCTTTTTAAAATTTTCTTTCAATTTTACAAAGTTGAATATTTTTCCTGCCCTTCCTACAGAATAAAGCGATCCAAATCCTCTTCATGGATTTTTTCACGGAATTTCTCACGGACATACTCTTCGTCGATGACAATTCGCTTTTCTTCCATATCCGGAATGTTGAACGACAGATCCTCAAGCAGTTTTTCCATAATCGTATGGAGCCGTCTTGCCC
>CAKQWL010000189.1 GCA_934278965.1 uncultured Clostridia bacterium
TTCCCTTACTCTGCCTCTTTATGCTCGCAAGTCTGATTTGCAATTCCGCAGCTTGTCTTGCATGCGGACTGGCAGGAAGTCTGGCACTCGCCGCATCCGCCGCTCTTTGCGCTCTCGCACAGGTTCAGAGTTTCTATCGTTTCAATATGCTTCATTTTTATGCCTCCGCTTTTTAGAATTACATGTTATTATACTGCCTTTTCAAGTCGGTGTCAAGCTTCAGGCACGCCAGCGCCCCGTACCGCTTTTTTCGAGTCTTTCAGAGATTTTTAAGATACTCGATCTCTTCCCGCGTCAGCTTCCGGTAATGTCCCTCCATCAGCCTTCCCAGGCGAATTTCGCCGATTGCGATCCGCTGAAGTGCCGTCACCTTATTTCCGACTGCCGAAAACATTTTCCGCACCTGGCGGTTCTTTCCTTCATAAATCCGGATTTCGGCAAGCGCGCTGCGTTCTGCCTGACGGATCACCTTCACTTCCGCCGGCGAAGTCACAAATCCTCCGATATCCACACCTCTGCGCAGCCGGCTCACACGCTCCCGCGAGAGAACACCCTGCACCTGCGCCCGATAAGTCTTATACACATGATGTTTCGGGTGCGTAATACGGTATGCAAGTTCTCCGTCATTCGTCAAAATCAAGAGGCCCGATGTATTATAATCCAGACGACCGACCGGAAAAATCCGTTCCGGAACATCCGCGACAAGATCCAGCACCGTTGCCCGATCTTTTTCATCCGCTGAGGTCGTTACATAACCGATTGGTTTGTTGAGAAGGAGATAGACCTTCTTTTCCGCTTCCCGGATCCTTCGGCCGTTTACCTCCACCACATCGCCTTCTGTAACCTCGATCCCCAGCGTGCGCACGGCGACGCCGTTGATTTTTACATTTCCGTTCTCGATCAGCTCATCCGCTTTTCTGCGGCTCGCAATCCCCGCTTGTGCAATATACTTGTTCAGTCTCACGATACTTCTTCTCCTTAATCCAGGTCCGCCTCATACTGGATGATTTCACCGCTCGCAGCATCGATTTCATACTCGTATTCGACACTGCCTGCCAAAAATTCGATCTCATAGATCCACCGGCCGTCGTCCTCATCCAGTTTGGCTTTCACGAAGCGCACATCGCTTTCGCTCAGCTTTTGGTGTGCCAGCGCAATCTCTTTTGCGCGGGTTTTCCCAATCTTCTGCGCAGACTGCTGCACCGTTTTATCTTCCTGTCCGATGTTCCGACCGGCATCATCATCTGCCTCGCGATCTCGCTTCAATATTGCTCCGGTAACCGCTTCGATTTCATACTCATACTCCATCCCGGCGTACAAAAATTCAATCTCGTAAACGACCGCATCCTCATCATAATCCAAGTGGATTTGAATACGGTCCGCACTGCTCTTTCGAAGACCTGCGTCATCCAGTGCCTTTCCGAGCGCAGTTTCCTCATCAATATAACGGCTTCTGCTGACGCTCCCCGTTGTCTTCACATCCGTCGGTCTCTCTGTTTCCGCCAGCAGCGCCAGCTCGCTGATTCCCGCGGAAAGAAGGGATTCAAAGGTTTTCGTCGGATCCTTGTCCACGATTTTCTGAATCAGAGCCGCCTTCCCTACGGAGATTCCATACTGCTCTGCTCTTTCTTCCAAACTGCTCCGATCAGAGATCGTCTGCCCGATCACCGCCCCCGAAAACGGATACCCTTTCAGGGCCGCATCCACCTCTGCACTCACTTTATCCTGAAGCGCCTGATTACGCTGGCCGCTTTTCCCCTCGACCGAAACAAGAACTGAATTCCTCGCTTCATCCACATATCCATTTTTGACCATGGATCCGATAATCGCGTTCACCGCTATGGAAAGATCCACCCCTTTAAGGTTCATATCTTCCAAAATGGCCGCTCCATCGTCGTTCAGCGCCCGGCAAACCCGCACTTTTTCACTCCTGCTGACGGAAAGCTCAATGCTTGGATTTACATCAATCCCCACAACGGAGGCCACGGCGAAATTCTGCTGATAGCCCAACACTCCCGCCAAAAGGCAAAGGCACGCTGCCGCGGTCCCGAGGATCCTCCGGCTCTTTTTCTTTTTTCTATTCGTCGACACTGCCGACTCCAAGATTCTTTCGTCTCTTTCTGTCATCTCGATCACACTCCCTTTCCTCTCTTCGCATCCCGCAAGGATGGCGTCAAACAGATCCGGTGTGTTTCGTTCTGTTTCCCTTTTCAGCTGTTCCAGAAGTTCTTTTTCTTTCATCCCAGCTCCTCCTTCAGGATTTTTCTTAGCTTTGCAAGGCTGCGGCGATACTTGGAAAGCACGGTAGGAAGCGGAAGTTCGAGTATCTCTGCGATCTCTCGGTGCAAAAGTCCGGAAACCGCGTGCAGAATGACGATTTGGCGCTCCTCGTCCTCCAGCTTCTCCATCGCCGAAGTAAGCAGGATTCCCTTCTCCTTTGCGTCGCCGAATCCGCTGCTTGTCAGCAGCGCTTCCATTTCTTCCGGCGAAGTGCTCTCATCTTTTTTTGCGTTCCGCAGCCGCATCAAGCAGTGATTTCGGGTAATCGTAAGAATCCACGCCATCGGTTTGCCCTGACTTTCATACCGGCCGGCCTTGCTGTAAACGGTCAGGTACACTTCTTGCGATACCTCCTCTGCTTCATGACTGTTTTTCAGAATAGACAGGGCAAAGCCGTAAACGGACGCGGAGGTCATGCGGTACAATGTTTCAAAGTCCGCATGATTCCCCGCTGCCGCCGCTGCAATCAGGTTGTCGAGTTTTCGGTTTTCTTCCCGTTCCTTTCCTGAAAAAAGCATTTCTCTTTCTCCCTGTCATCCCGTTAATGCACGGGCAGTGTGATTTATTGCATTGATTCTAAAAAAATAGCAACAAAATTATTTTACACATTTTTGAGGCAAAAGGGAATGCTTTTCCGAATACTTTCAGCAGATTCTTTCTTTGTAAATTCCAAGGAGGCCGCTCCTCTTTACGCGGTTTTCGATTTCCGTGCGATCGATCGAATAAAGTCCTTCTTCCTTCATTCGGGCAAAATATTCCGCTCCCGCGAAGGTATACCGGCTCATCAGGCCGTCCGCCGTATCCAGCCTTTCCCGCGCATAGCGGATCAGATCCCCGATTGCAAGGCTTCGCGGAAGCGCCATCGGCGGCAATCCCTTCAAATACTTCGCCGCATTGTACCCGGCGAGAGTCCCCGTCGAAATGGCCTCCGTATGTCCGACAAAAAGTCCTGATTTTTCGCCGCCGACCAGCAGATTG
>CAKQWL010000190.1 GCA_934278965.1 uncultured Clostridia bacterium
GTGTAAATTATAAATAGAGAGACATCGAGAACATTAAGGACGCTTTCTTCGAAAAAAACGGAAGGAAGCGTTCTTTTTTTGAACAAAAACTGTGAAAAAAAAGATAACTTTGTTTACATTCGCGCGGAAAGATAGTAAGATAGAATCGGTTTGTTATTTTTTTACCAAAGAGGAAGTGTGAGAGGAGAATTACATTGAAAACAAACTATTTCAGGTATTATTTCAAGCTATTCATCATGATGATGATTTTCTGGCTTCTTCTTTCCGGGAGACTCGAGCTGAAGTTCATCCTTTACGGGGTTGTTTCTTCGCTGATCTGCAGTCGGATTTGTCTGCCGCTTCTTACGGTCCGGGGTCGTTCCGGACAGGAATATTTTGCGTTTGATGTTCCTGTCGTTCAAATGGCCGGGTACTGCCTCTGGATTTTCTGGCAGCTGATTTTGTCCAATGTGTCGCTCGCATCCGCTGTGATGCGTCCGGAGCTCGGAATTGACCCGAGAGTGATTCGCTTTCAGGTGAACATGGACAATCCGATCGCTTTGACTGTACTGGCCAACTCGATTACATTGACACCGGGAACGGTTACGGTAAATGTGACGGACGATGCGGTCTTCGAGATTCATGCGCTCACAGAGGATGCGGCTTCCGGAATTATCGCGGGCGATATGCAGATACGCGTTGCAAGGCTTTTCAAACAGGACGAGCACTTTACTGTTCTGGAAACGGCGATGGATCCGGGAGAAGCCGCTGCGAGTGCGGCGGCCGATATGTCGGGCAAGGCGGGAAGTCTCTTTTGCTCGAAAGAAGGAAAGGAGGAAAGGTAAATGATGAAGTATATGATCATTCTTTCCGTAACGGTTCTGATTGCAATTATCGGACTGATGCTGCTTCGGGCGCTTCGCGGGCCGACGGTCTTTGACCGGATGAATGCCCTCGGCGTTATCGGAGCGGACACCATCCTTCTTGTAATCCTGTTCGGATATCTCGACAAGCGTCCGGATATGTATGTCGATATCGCGATTTCTTACGCGATTCTCGGCTTCGTCGGCTCTGTCGCGATCGCAAAGTATTTGGGAGGGAAAAAGCATGAATAACATTCAGGAAATTGCCGCGGCAGTCCTTGTCGCAGTCGGACTTTTCTTTCTCATTATTTCGGCAGTGGGAATGCTGCGCCTTCCGGATTTCTATTCGAGGCTGCACGCTTCCGGCAACAGCGAAACGCTCGGACTGATGACCGTGCTGCTTGGGCTTGCGGTATATGAGGGAGTCAATCTTCTGTCCGTAAAATTAATTTTTATCTTTATCTTCGTTTTTATCGGAAATCCGATCGGAACGCACATCCTGTCTAAGGCGGCGCTGGCGTCCGGCCATCCGGTATGGACCAAGAAGCAGAGGGAAAAGGAAGAGGAAGGAGGAATACGGGATGCAGATACTCATCTTTGAGGCAGTCCTGCTTCTATTTCTGATTTGTGTAACCATCGCAATCATCCTGTGCCGTGATCTTCTTTCGGCCATTGTGATGTTCAGTGTTTTCAGTTTCTGCGCAGTGCTGGCTTATCTGATGATGGGTTCGCCGGATGTCGCGTTTACCGAAGCTGTAATCGGAACGATCTCAACGATCTTTATGGTATCCGCACTGAAGAAAGTGAGCAGGTGGTGTAAAAAATGAGAAAAATCGCAGCAATTTTGATCGCTATCATTCTCGGTATTTTCTGTTTCAGCATCAGCTGTCTGCCGGTGATCGGCGATAAAAACTCGGCGCCGAACAGTCATGTGACGCCGTATTATATCGAAAACAGCGCGGTGGATACCGGTTCGCCGAATATCGTCACCGCAACGCTTGCCGACTACAGAGGATTTGATACGCTGGAGGAGACTACCGTTATGTTCCTTGCGGGGCTTACTACGGTGCTGATTCTCAATGCGGGAACAAAAGAACGGGAAAAAGAGGCGAAACGGAAAAAAGAATCGCAGGGCGAACGGAAAGACAAAGGAGAGGAGGCCGCACAGTCATGAGAAAACCATTCGGGGGAATCGTACTGGACTCGGCATTCCGCCTGGTCGTACCGTTTACGATTATTTACGGTGTTTACGTTCTGACGCACGGAGAATTCAGTCCGGGCGGCGGATTCCAGGCCGGCGCGCTGCTTGCGGTCGGCATCGTGCTTGCGCGGCTGGTGCAGGGTGAAAATACGAAGTTTAATATGAAAGGAACAACGGCCGTTATGCTGGCCGGACTGGGAGCATTTATCTACGCACTGACCGGATTTTTACCGCTCTTTTTCGGCGGCAATTTTCTGGAGTACGCATACCTGCCGGTTCACATGCACGAAGTGGCGGAGATGCATGCTTTCGGTATTCTGATGATCGAAGTGGGCGTTACGCTGACCGTTATGACGACCATCATTGATATCATGGATATCATTATCGGAAAGGGGGAGGATCTGGATGAATAATGCAAATGCGCAGACATTTGAAGTATTGAATGCCTTCCTCGCGGAAAAAGGGATTTACATGCTGGTGCTGGTGCTGTTCTTTCTCGGCATGTTCGGCATGATCGTATGCAAGAATTATCTCAAAAAGTTGATGTCCATGAACATCATGCAGGTGGCAGTTATCTTCTTCTTCCTTTGCTTCGCGCAGAAGAAGGGAGGAATGATTCCGGTGCTCGACGGGATTACGACGAATCCGGACGCCTATATCAATCCGCTGCCGCACGCACTCATGCTGACGGCGATCGTTGTCAGCCTTGGTACGACCGGTGTGGCGCTGGCACTTTTGATGCGGATCAAGGATAAATACGGTACTGTGGAGGAAGATGAAGTATTAAGGAGGATGAGAGAAGAATGAGGCATTTACCTGTTTTGATCCCGATCCTTCCGCTGGCGGCGGCGCTTCTCTGCCTGCTCTTCAGCAGAATCCACAAAGAACTCGGGAAATATATTGTTTTGGCGGCACTTTCCGTATCGTTCCTTTCGTCGATCGGACTTTTTAAGGAAGTGCTTGCCGGTGGTGAAGCGATCCACTACTATATGGGCGGCTGGCTGCCGCCGCTCGGAATCGAGTTTGTCATCGATCCGATCAATGCGGTGCTGCTGGTTGCGGTTTCGGGCATTGCGCTCGGAGTCGGAATTTATTCACAGCCGTTTGTGAAAGAGGGCGGATGGCTTGAAAAAGGCGGGTTTTATACGCTGTTTTCACTTCTTTCCGCGGGTCTTCTCGGGATGACCATCACGGGGGATATGTTCAATCTCTATGTATTTTTGGAGATTGCTTCCCTCACAGCATACGGACTGATCGCGCTTGGCGGAGGAAAGTCCGTGATCGCGGCATTTCGTTACTTGCTTCTCGGAACGATTGCGGCGTCTTTCTATCTGCTCGCTGTGGCTTATATGTATTCGATTACGGGAACACTGAATATGGCGGATATGGGCAAGCTGCTTTCGACACAGCTGGATTCGCCGAATGTGCTCCTGGCTGTAGCGATGCTGCTGGTTGCCTTCGGGATTAAGATGGCGCTTTTCCCGCTGCACGGCTGGCAGCCGGATGCTTATACCTTCTCTCATCCGGGAGCGGCGCCTTTGATTTCCGGACTGATGAGTAAGGCACCGGCACTTGCGATGCTGCGCTATTTCTTCTATATTATCAGCGCGGACAGCAAGTATGTGGAAGCGGCACTGGGTGTCCTCGGATTTTTCGGGGCGTGCGGTATTATTTTCGGATCGGTTATGGCAATCGCGCAGCGTGATTTCCGCCGGATGCTCGCCTATTCTTCGGTGGCTCAGATCGGTTATATTGCTGTCGGATTTTCGATCGGAAATGCGTATGGTATTCTGGCGGCTGTGTTCCAGATCGTGATCCACGCGTTTATGAAGAGTTCGCTCTTTATGTCTATCGGGGCGGTGCAGTATCAGTATGATACAGTGAATATCGATGATTTCGGCGGATTGAACAAGCATATGCCGCTGACCGTGATGACAATGGTCATTGCGTCGCTTTCCATGGTTGGAATTCCGCCGACAGGAGGATTTTTCAGCAAGTGGTATCTGATGCTTGGTGCACTGGCGAAAGGACAGTATGTGTTCATTGCCGTGCTGGTGGTATCCGCACTGCTGAACGCGGTTTACTTCTTCCGTGTGATTGAAAATATCTTTATCAACAAGGATGCGGGGCTTACGCCGCTGCACCGGAAGGGCGTGCTGGAGCTGCCGCTTTCGATGCTGGTTCCGATTGTGCTCTTCGGGATTACGATCCTCGTGATCGGTTTCCTCAATGCGTTCCTTGTGAATGATGTTCTGAGTTTGGGATTGCCGGAGGTGCTTGCGATATGACAATTATCAGTATCAGACCGTTTCTTGCGGTCGGCGTCGCGCTTCTTGCGGCGATTCTCATCATGTTTTCCGGCAGGAAGCCGAATGTGCGTGAAAGCTTCACGGTGATTGCGGCCTTTGCTGTACCGGCGATTGTATTTTCGATGCTGCCGGAGGTTTGGGACGGCAATGTTTATGAATATACGCTGTTCCGTCTGACGGATATGATTTCGTTTACATTGAGGACGGATGCTGCCGGAATGATTTTTGCCTGCGTGTCCTCCTTCCTTTGGATTCCGGTTGCGTTCTATGCCATCGGATATATGAGGGGACATCATGAGAAGGAGCAGACCGGCTTCTTTGCGGCCTTTGCAGTCTGCATCGGTTCGGCGGTTGGAATCGCACTTTCTGCGAATCTCCCGACCTTCTTTGTATTTTTCGAACTTCTGACGGTAGCGACTTATCCGCTTGTTTTCCATTCGAGAACGGATGAAGCGCGTTTCTCCGGACGGAAGTACTTGATTTATACCTTGTCCACAGGACAGCTTTTCCTTGTCGGAATTGCGGCGGTCTGCTTCATCGCTGCTACTTCAGACTTTACGGCGGGTGGATTCCTGTCGGCGGAAATGGCGCCGGTGTGGGTTTTCCAGGTGCTTTTCGTGCTTTTGATCTTGGCCGGTGCTGTGAAAGCCGGAATGATGCCGCTTCATGGCTGGCTGCCGTCCGCGATGGTGGCGCCGACCCCGGTCAGCGCATTGCTTCACGCGGTGGCCGTTGTAAAGGCAGGAGCGTTCTGTGTGATCCGGGTATGCTGTTATGTATTCGGACCGTCTTTGCTTCGGGAAATCGGGGTAACAAATGTACTGATTGCGTTCGCTGCGGCGACGATCATTATTTCTTCCCTGATTGCAATGAAGCAGGATAATCTGAAGAGGCGACTGGCTTATTCGACGATCGGACAGCTTTCGTATATTGTGCTCGGAACAGCAATGCTGACGCCGCTTTCGATTACAGGCGGAATGTATCACATCGTAGCGCACGCGCTGATGAAGATTACGCTCTTCATGTGTGCCGGTGCAGTGATCGTAACGGCACATAAGGAAAATATCAGTGAGATGAATGGGATCGGGAAAAAGATGCCGATTACCTTTGCCTGCTTTACGGTGGCATCGCTTGGAATTGCAGGAATGCCGTTTATCGTGGGTTTTGTATCCAAGTGGGATATTCTGCTCGGTGCACTTTCCGGAAATTATTATCTAGCGCTTGCTGTGCTTGCGGCCAGTGCGATGCTGGCGTTATCTTATCTGATGCCGGTCTGCTATATTGCCTTTTTCCGGAAAAATGACAAGGGCGAGTTTACGGCTTATGGAGAGGCGTGCAGCTTTATGCTTCTGCCGATCTGCCTGACGGCGGTGCTTTCGGTAGTGCTCGGAATATTCCCGAACTTCGGAGCACATCTTTATGATCTTGCTGCATCCGCGGCCAACGCGGTTACGGCAGGCGTTTCGGGAGGTGGACTGTTCTGATGAAAAAAGAAACGAAGAAAAAAATATACGGCTCGATGCTCGGACTGTGCGCGGCGGCTGTTGTACTGGAGATTTTATTTGCACACCCGCACGGCGAGGAGCTCTGGCACACGGTGCCGGGGGCCGATCTGGTGATTGCTTTTGTTGGCGGGTGGGCGCTGATCCTCTTGGCGAAAAAAGTGCTGGCACCGCTTTTGCAGCGGAACGAAGATTATTACGAGGAGGGAAAGAAGGATGAATAATTTACTCATGCATCCGGGAATCATTCTGATCCTCGCGGGCATTCTTGCGGTGCTTCTGCCGGATCTGCCGCGCCGCGTTGTGATGACGGCAGGACCTGCAGCAGCCCTCATCGTGATGCTGTCCCGTTCGTACGGAACGGAGATGAATCTTCCGTTCTTAAATGGCCTTGTCCTGACTCCGGTTTCGGTGGACGCGCTGAGTTATGTGTTCGGCATGATCTTCAGCATGATGGCGCTGATCGGTTCGATTTACGCGCTGCACAACAAGGGACTGACCGGCAGAATGGAGGCGGCAGCGTCGCTTTGCTATGCGGGGAGCGCGCTGGGCGTGACGCTGGCGGGAGATTACATTACATTGATATTCTTTTGGGAATTGATGGCGGTTTCTTCCCTTTTCCTGATTTGGGCGAATCGCAGTGAGCGGTCGATCAAGGCGGGATTCCGATACCTGTTGGTTCATATGCTGGGCGGAAATCTTCTGCTGATCGGTATTGTATTCAAGGTGTCGGGCGGTGTGCTTCTGGTCGGCAACATCGCAGATGTACGCGATGCGGCGTTTTGGCTGATTTTGCTCGGGGTTTCCATCAATGCGGCGATTCCGCCGCTTTCGGCTTGGCTAACGGATGCTTATCCGGAAGCAAATGTGACAGGAAGCGTATTCCTCTCATCGTTTACGACCAAGGTCGCGGTATACTGTATGATCCGCCTTTTTGCCGGCACCGGTTTCCTGATCGGATTTGGTGTTGTCATGGCGCTTTACGGAGCCTTATTTGCGATTGTCGAAAACAATGTGCGAAGACTGCTTTCGTATCATATCATTTCGCAGGTTGGCTTCATGATCGCCGCGGTCGGGATCGGAACGCCGCTTGCGCTCAATGGCGCGACGGCTCATGCGTTCAGCCATATTTTGTATAAGTCCCTGCTCTTTATGGGTGCCGGCGCGGTGATTACGGCGACCGGGATCCAGAAGATCAATCAGCTCGGCGGTTTGGCAAAGAAAATGCCGTATACCTGCCTGATGTTTACGATTGGGGCCTTTTCCATCGCGGGTGTACCGCTTTTCAATGGCTTTATCAGTAAGTCGATCACGCTTTCGGCGGCGGAGGCGGCGGGGTATCCGATTGTGGAGTTGCTCTTGATTTTGGCCAGTGTCGGTACCTTCCTGTCCATTGTAATGAAGATGATCTACTTTATCTTCTTTGGGGAGGATCGGGATATCGATGTAAAACCGATTCCGCTGAATATGAAAGCGGCAATGGCAATCGGCGCGTTTCTCTGCGTGCTGTACGGCGTTTTTCCGGATCTGCTTTACCGGTTCTTGCCGTTTGCGATGGAGTATCATCCGTTTACATGGGACCATATTACCCAGTATATCGAGCTGCTCGCGATGGCCGTGATCCCGTTTATGATGTATCTGGACCATATGGAACCGCACTCGATGCTTTCGCTGGATACGGACTGGTTCTACCGGAAGCCGTTTACGGCGCTTGTAAGAGGGATTTCTTCTCTCTGCGTAACGGTGCAGCTTGGACTTGGGGACTTTTTCCGCGGGCTTTACCGCAGTGTCCGCAAGGCATCTTTGAATCCGAGAGCATTGCTCGGCGAGGATGATACGGATGCTCTGCCGTGCAAGGAGGCGGAGCTTCAGTTTGCGGAGGCGCAGCTTTTGTCCTCTCGGGAATTGGATCCTTCGACAGGACTTCAGGATATGGAGCTTTACGATTCGGATAAGGCACGCGAACCGGTGGGCGATATCATGATCGTTGTGATCTTCGCGCTGATCGGTATCGTCGCGTATCTTGCTATCCAGTAGTCCTTCGTCAGTGAAAAGACCGAAGGGCCTGTTTTCTGCCAGCGGCAGGAGGCAGGCCCTTTTATTTTGCCGGCAATGGATGTGTAATGGATGCCGGATTGCCTGTAAAATAAAATCGGAAAAAATTCAAAATCAAGGTGCAACATTTTTCTCTTCTCAGTTGTATCAAAGACAGAGCGGTAAAAAGCTCGAAGAAATCAATGAAACAGAAAAGGGGAAAAGAAAAATGAAACAGAAAGAAATGAAAAAATGGATGCTTGTCGCACTTTGTGCAGTAATGCTGTTTTCTTTTGCGGCCTGCGGAGAGAGCAAAGACGCCGGTAAGAGCAGTACGGGGACGGACATCAGCGCAGACGCGCAGGAGAACCTTCTGATAGGCGGGGATGATTCGGTGCAGATTCCCAATCCTTTTATCGACTGCGCGACATTGGAAGAGGCCGGAAAACTGGTCGGATTTGACATTGCAGTGCCGGAAAATATGGACGGATACGAGGACAAGATGATTCAGGCGGTTGCACAGGAAGACATGAAAATGATTCAGATAATGTTCCGAAACGAAAAAGAAAATCAGGTCTGCTTCCGGAAGGCTGCCGGGTCTGAGGATATCAGCGGAGATTACAATGTTTATAAGGAGCAGAAAGAAGTAACGGTCGGCGACAAAACAGTACTGCTGAAGGGCAGCAGCGAAAGCGTTCGCAATGCAAGCTGGACCTCGGGGGAGTATACTTATTCCATTTATACCGACACCGATGATTTTGACGAAGCAGCGATGACGGAACTTGTTAAAGCGCTTCAGTAGCGGACAGTGCCGCTCGGATTTGTCTGCCGTTACTTGAGAAATGGAAGAGATTATAGAAGAGAAAAACAGAGAGGAAAAAGAAATGTTCGGAGTACCGCAGATGCTGATGCTGCTTTTCATGGGGGTGTTTCCCGTTCGGATCCGGCGCCGAAAGAGCTTTCCGTGTCCGGGGAGGAGGCGGAACGGCTTGCCGAAAGACTTTTGAAGAATTACGGGGATTCTATCCTGCGTTTGGCGTACATCTATCTGCACAATCGAAGCGATGCGGAGGATGTCTTGCGGGAAACCTTGCTTCGAAGTCTGCAGGCCGCGCCGAAATTTGAAAACGCTGCTCACGAAAAGGCATGGCTTCTGCGGGTCTCCGCCAATCTGAGCAAAAATAAGATCAAGTATAATCGTATTCGGGAGACAGACGAGCTGCAGGAGGAACTGGCTGCGGAAAAGAGGGAGGACCTCGCCTTTGTCTGGGAAGCGGTTCGGGAGCTTCCGGATCATTATCGGGAGGTCATTCACCTATACTATCAGGAAGGGTATTCAGCCGCCGCGATTGCGGCGGTTCTCGGGAAAAAAGAAAGTACGGTCCGCTCGGATCTTCGGCGAGGAAGAGAAAGGCTCAAAAGGATTTTGAAGGAGGATTATGATTTTGAGTAAGTCGTACAAAGAGATTATGAAAAAAATTGAAGTGACGGACGAAATGCAGAGACGAATCCTCCGGAATATTCGGCGAGAAGTGCAGGAGGAACGCGATGCGGCGCCGCCTGTGCCGGTCAGGATCAAAAGCAAAAGGATGCGGTTTCTTTCCGCTGCGGCCTGCTTTGTGCTGATTGCGGCTGCGGTGTGGACGGCGCCGTCTTTTTTGGGGCCTTCAGACGAGGGACCGGGAAAACCGGGAGATCTTCCGGGGCCGGATGCACTGGAGGGCGGGTATCTCGGAATCGTGGAGTGCTCTTCGGCAGAAGAATTGGAAAAGCAGGTCGGATTTTCCTTGGAAGGACTTCCGGAGGTGCCGTTCGAGCCGGAGCAGATGAGCTATCTTTCGTATTTCGGTGAACTGGCGGAAATTGTGTACAGCAGTGAAGCACAGACCTTGACCTGGCGGAAATCGAAAGGAAATGAGGATAATTCGGGGGATTATAATGCGTATGAGGATGTTCTGACGCGGACTGCCGGTGCGGACGGAGCGGTCCGGATTACATTAAAGGGCAATGCGGGTGTGTACCGTCTTGCCGTCTGGTCTGCGGGAGGGTATTCCTATTCCGTTTCGCTTACGGAGGGGATTTCTTCGGAAGCATGGATGGAGCTGGCCGGTTCCACGGGAGTTTTTTAGATTGAATTTTCGCAATCTTTCTCCTATAATAAAGGCAGTTGTTTTATTCGGCTCAAATCTGTGAGAAACAAAAAGCAAGAAAGAACAAGAACGAGCACATCAGAAACGGAGGAAGAAAAATGGAGAAAATCAAAGTCGGATTCCCGGATATTTGCGAAGCCTACGCGCGTATCAGACCGTATGTCGAGAAAACACCGCTGATCCATTCGGATAAACTGTCGGAAAAAACGGGCTGCGATGTTTATATGAAAATGGAAAATCTGCAGCCGATCGGTGCCTACAAGCTGCGCGGAGCGATGAATAATATGCTTTCCCTCAGCAAGGAAGATTTGGCGAGAGGCGTTGTTGCGGCATCGGCCGGAAATCATTCACAGGCCGTGGCATATGCCGCCCGCATGCAGGGGGCGAGCGCTGTGGTCTGCGTTCCGGAGTCAACCCCAATGAACAAACGGGAAAGCGCGATCCGCTACGGAGCGGAACTGGTCGTGTTTGGCGCGGATTATGCCGCGGCGGAGGAAAAGGCGCATGAGATCGAGCGGGAACAGGGACGGAAGTTTGTTCATGCTTATGAATCTGCCGAGACGATCGCGGGACAGGGTACTGTTGCGATTGAGGTGCTTCTGGAGGAGCATGATTTTGACGCGATCCTCGTGCCGACCGGAGGCGGCGGTCTTCTGTGCGGAGTGACGATCGCGGCAAAAGCCATGAATCCGAAGATCAAGGTTTACGGGCTTCAGACCGATACCTCCGCGCCATGGAAGAAGTCTTTTGAGGAAAAAAGGCTGAACAATGACTGCCCGTTCATTCCGTCGATCGCGGACGGGCTCGAGGGGGAGATTACCTGGCCGAATGTGGAGCTGGCGCTTTCCTGCGGCGTGGACGGCATTATTGTCGTAAAAGAAGAGTCCACCAAGGAAGGGATTCAGTGGATGGCGCGGAACCATCATTATATGATCGAGGGGGCTTCGGCGACCTGTATTGCGGCCCTGTTGGAAGGCCATGAGCAGCTGAAGGGGAAGAAGGTCCTCTGTCTGATTACCGGCGGCAACATCGACCTGGATAAGTTCTGCAAGGTCTGCGAGGCGGAGTATCCGGAGAGATAAGGCGATGAAAGAATACTTGACCATAGAGTGGAATGACACAGAAAGTGAAGCAAAGGGCTGGCTTGTCATCTATAATTTTGTGAAAGGATACACCGGCGGCGGGATCCGTATGCATCCGGAGGTGACCAAAGAAGAGGTGCGGCGGATGGCGGAGACCATGGCATATAAATATCAGGCTTGTGAATCCCGGAATTGCGGCGGCTGCAAAGGCGGGATCGCCTATGACAACAAAGCGCCGGATGCCGGAGATGTCCTGCGGCGTTACTTGATTGCAATGATGCCTTATATCAAAGAAGGTGTTTCGCTCGGCGGGGATTACGGGACGAAATACGGTGATATTCTCGCAGTTTTTCGGGAATTCGGATTTGATATGCCGCTGACGAAATCTATGCGCAGCAACCCGAAAATTGTGGAAAATGCTGCCGCGTATGACCGTCTTCTGGAGAAAACGGTATTCGGCATTCCGATCAATGATGTGATGGCGGGATACGGCGTGGCCGAGGCGGCGGACGAAGCCTGGCAGATCTTAAGAGAAGCAGAATCGGACTTGAGGCTTCCGGAACAGGCCGCCGTAGTGATTCAGGGGATGGGAAGAGTGGCCTTTGCCTGTGCGGAGCAGCTTCACCGGCTGGGATACCGGATCGCCGGAATGTCGGATTCCAAAGTGTTTCTGTATGATCCTGAGGGATTGGATCCGAATCGGATTCGGCAAATCAAAAAGAGTGGGCGGGATTTCCGCAATTGCGGAGAACTTTCCGGGAGTACCCGTGTGATGCGGTCGGAGGAGTGGCTGTCCGTTCCGTGCGATATCCTCATTCCGTGTGCGCTTGCCGACGCGCTTTCCGGAGAAAATGCACCGCAGGTGGGCGCCAAGCTTTTGGTAGAGGGAGCGAATATCGCGACCTCCGAAGAGGCGGATCAAATCTTCAAAGAAAAAGGAATGTATCTCATCTGCGATTTTACTGCCAATTTGTCGGAAGCGTGGCTTTACGATGCGGTCTTTTTCGGGACCATTCCGGCAGAGCCGGAAGCGGCGCTTGCCGGGGCCTCCGCTCTGTGCCGGCGCAACGCGCGCAAGCAGATGGAGCTTGCCGTGACGGAAGGACGGTATGCAAGAGAGAGCGTTCGGGAGATCTTCGCACCGACCGTGCAGGATGCGCCGGAAGTGTGATCGTGATCATCCGTATAAGAAGAACGAAAAGGGCACCGCTTGGCCTCGGCCGGGCGCGGTGCCCTTTTTCTGCTGCATTTTTTCGGAGCCGGACAGCGGCAAAGCCGCCGCCCGGCTTTTTTCGTTTTTGAGGTATGGCCAAACAGGCAGAAACATATATTGTACGAAGAAATGCGTAGGAAAGGGGAAGTTGTATGAAGTATGAAGAAGACGGCTTCGATCCGACGCCGTATGATCGTATCCTCAGTGGAATACATACACCGGCACGAGCGGCGGATACCGAAGATGAACAGGACAATGAAGAGATGAAAAGCCTATCGCAAATAGGCGATGACGCAGAAACGAAAGTACCGGAGCCGGAGTGTACTTTCGACCGTCCGGAAATGCGGGGCGCAGAACCGGTTTCGGAAGAAAGCTTTGAGAGCATGTTTGCCGCCGACAGAGAAAAAGAAGGGCAGGAAGAGAGAGAAGCCGAAAAAACGGAAGCTGCTGCGAGGGCCGAATCGGAGGAGCAAGAGCAACACGGTGAGGAAGAGGACAGCGGCACAGAGGAAAAACCGCAAGCAGAGCCGGCGGCTGAAAAAGGGGACGATGTGCTGTCCTCATTGAGCGAAGAGGAGGACAGTAATAATAGTGTATTGCCGATAAACGATGAGTGTGATGACTGCGGGGAGGAAGAAAACACCCTTCAAAAACAATCCGAGGAGAACGGGGAGATCCCGGACACCTTGATGCCGACAGAGGATGATGCGGACGCGGGAGAGCGGATCCCGCTGGAGCATCTTTTGATGGTCAATGATTTGAAGTTTACGGAGATTCGGGAAGACAAAAAAACGAGGATTTATTTAGAAGAGGACATTCTGGTCCCGGATATCAAACCGGATTTGGCGGGGATTCTTTCGATGGACGCAACCGTTCGCTGTAAAGACAAGGAAATCAAAAGCAGTCAAAAGGGCGAGGATCATCTGCGGGTGAACGGCGAGATCGCCCTCGAAACAGTCTACCTCCCGGAAAAAGCATCCGGAGAATCGCTGGTGACGATCCATTCCAGGCTTCCGTTCAAGACAGACTGGGCGGCCGATGTTCCGCCGTTTTCTTCTGCGGTCATTCAGCCGACGGTGGAGAGCGTTGATTATATTGTCGTCAATGAACGGAAATTCCGGGCAAAGATTACAGTCGTGCTCACGCTTCGGGAGTATGACAGCCGGTATCTGGAACTGTTTGAGGACCTGCAGGGAGAAGAGATCCAGACGCTGAAAGAAAAACTGACCGTAACCGATGTACTCCTAAGAAAGAACGATATTCTGGACATTGATGAAGATCTGGTGCTCCGGGAAAACAATCCGGTGCCCGAAAAAATTGTTCGCTGCGGCATTCATGTAGTGGAGAACCATAAACAGATTTTAGCGGATAAGGCGGTCATCAGCGGATCCATTTATTGCGACATCCTCTATCTGACCGCGCCGGAGGACGGAGAAAATCTGCGGAACGGAGCCTTGGATGCAGAGGATTTCCAAGATGTGCCGCTCTCGCCGGAGGCAGAAGAGAGTTTCTGGGAGGATGAGAAGAATGGCCCTCATACAGCGTCAAACTTGGAACCGGCATTTTATCAGGGAAAGGTGGAATTCACGCAGTTTATTCCGCTGGATTTGGCAGAGCCGCAGTCCGGCAGCCGAATCGCGTTTGATGAAAGCGGTCTTCGCGTACGGATCAAGGAAGTAGAAGAGGATGAAAGCGAAGCTTCTTCCATCGGATTTGCAGTGGAGGGAAGCATCGGAACGACGCTGGAGATATATCACAACCTGGAAGAAGAGATCGTTACGGATGTTTACCACCGTGAAAAAGAACTTGCTTACAGCAGCGAAGCGTTCGAAGCAAAGACGCTGATCGGAAACGGCGTCACCGAGCTTACCGCGCGCGAGATCGTTAATATTCCTGCCGAGCGGGGAGACATCGATCGGATCATTTATCTTTCCGGCAAAGTGGAAGAGCTGACAGCCGGCAGCGAAAATGGAAAAGAGACTGTCAGCGGGAAGGTCGTCGTGGAGCTGCTTGCGATTCCGGCCGAAGAAGGCACAAAGCCGTTCCGGATGCATCACAGTATCCCGTTCCGCGCGTCGATGGATATTGCGGGGGCCGCGCAGGATATGACAGCGCAAAGCGATGTCTTCATCCGGGATCTCTGGTGCGAAAGAATCAACAGCAGACAGATCGAGGTCAATGCCGGAATCCTGGCACTCGGAAGTGTTTTCCGAAAGGAAAGTAAAAGCCTGATCAAAGAACCGTATTTTGTCAAGGAGAAAGAAGCCGAAAAACGACCGGCTTCGATGATTCTCTATATCACGCGGACAGGGGACGATCTTTGGAAGATCGCAAAAAAGTTCCGTACAACGCGGGAAAAAATAAGCCGGATCAATCATCTTGAGGAGGAGAGACCGGTAGCGGAAGGTACAAAGC
>CAKQWL010000191.1 GCA_934278965.1 uncultured Clostridia bacterium
GGAACGGAGTATCTTTTTTATAAAAAATGCGCGAAAAAGTTCATTTTGCGGTTTTGAGAGGGCGGACTGGAAGGAAGACGGCCGGCGGCCGCGCATATCTTGCCTGAAATTATGCGATGTGTTAAAATGTACGATATGAAACAGTGGGAAAAGAATGTAAAAAGATGGCTTGAATACGAGGAGCTTGATGCGGCTTTCAGACGGGAAATCACGGAGATGATGAAGCTGCCCGAAAAAGAGCGGGAAGAGGAATTCGAAGATCGCTTCGGACAGGATATCGCGTTTGGAACGGGCGGCCTTCGCGGAAAGGTCGGTGTGGGAAGCAACCGAATGAACCGCTTTTCGGTACGGCGTGTTTCGCAGGGAATCTGCGACTACCTGACGGAGGATCTTGATGTGTTTTCGTCCTCCGGGCAGCCGTCCGTTGCGATCGGATATGACAGTCGGCGGGATTCCCGGCGATTTGCCGAAAGCGCCGCAGAGGTATTTGCCGCGAACGGGATCAAGGTGTATTTCTTCCGGGAGATGTGTCCGACGGCAAGTGTATCGTTTGCGGTACGCAAGTACGGCTGTGTGATGGGAGCGATGATTACCGCCAGCCACAATCCCGCGGAATACAACGGGTATAAAGTATATGAACATCACGGATATCAAGTGACCGACAAAGAAGCGTCACGCATTTTTCGGCGGATTACGGCGCTGGATATTTTTGATGATATCAACTTCATTCGTTTCGAAGAGGCCGAAAAGACCTCCTCTTTGGAAATGATTGAGTGGAAGGTGACTGAAGAATTCGTCTATGCGGCGGCAGCGGCATCGCGGGAGCTGCGGTATCCGCAGGCTGATTCTGAAACCGGCATCGCAGGAACGCTGAAGGCAGCGTATTCCCCGCTTTGCGGCACGGGAAACGGCCCGGTACAGAAGGCGCTTTCCCTCCTGGGCATTTCCAAAGAAAACAACAATTTGTTCATGGTGCAGAGCCAGCAGCGGAAGGACGGCGACTTCAGCGCCTGCCCATATCCAAATCCGGAAAAGGAAGAAGCGATGCGGGCGGTGATTGCACTGGCCGGGAAAAAGGAAGCGGACCTTGCGATGGCGACGGATCCGGACTGCGATCGCCTGGGTGTCGCTGTTCGGAGAAAGAACGGCACATATCGGAGACTTTCGGGAAATGAAACAGCACTTCTGATGCTGGATTACCTTCTGCGTAAACGGAAAGAGCGGGGATTGGGTACGGACGGATGCATCGTCGTGCGGACGCTGGTATCCGGCAGACTGACGGACTCTCTTGCCGCGGCTTACGGAGCCCGAGTGGACAAAACCCTGACCGGATTCAAATATATCGGGGAGATTCTCGGGCAAATGTCGGATCAGGACCGCGCGGACGATTTTTTGTTCGGCTTTGAGGAAAGCTGCGGATACCTTGTCGGTTCTTATGTTCGGGAAAAGGACGCGGTCGGCGCCATCGTACTTCTGTGCTGTGCGCTTGCCGAGATCAAAGAAGCGGGGCTCACGGCGGAAGAGCAGCTGGACGCGCTGTATCGGAAATACGGATATGAAGAGGACCGGCTGCTTGAGTTCAAATTTGATGGGATCCGCGGGGCAGAACAGATGAAGAAAGTCGTGGATACTTTCGCGGAAGATGCAGCGGCTTCGGAGATCGGACGATTTTTCGGCGGAGCACAGAAAGTAGATTATCGGGATGGGCTGAACGGCCTGCCGCCGAGCAAAATGATCGAATATCGTTTTCCGAATGGCGGGGGTTTCTTCGTCCGGCTGTCCGGAACGGAGCCAAAGCTCAAGATTTACGCGGCGGCGGTCGGGACCGATCGAAAGACCGCAGAGGCACAGGTCTCGGAGCTTGCGGAGTTTTTGGAAGAAATGGTGCGGCGAAGCGCGGGAAAAGAAAACAGAACAGAAAAAGAAAGAACGGGCGAATCGCGGAAGGAAATGCCGCAAGAAACAGAGCAGCAGAAGCAATAGAGGAAAAACCAGAGAAAAATAATAAAATCATTAAAGATAGAAGAGATAGAGAAACAGAGAAGGATAAGGAAAGAGAAAAGAGTAAAGAAAGGGAATGAAATGAAAAATAACGCATTGATTGCGATGGATAAAAGCGGGTCTTTCCGCGTGTATCTCGCGGTTACGACCGAAATGACGGAAACGGCCAGACAGATCCATGCGACGACACCGCTTGCGACGGCCGCGCTCGGCCGGGTACTGACGGGTGCCGGTCTGATGGGACTGATGCTCAAAGGAAAAGGAGATAAGCTGACCGTTCAATTCAAAGGTGACGGTCCGGCGCAGCAGATTTTAGCGACAGCACTGGCAGACGGCCGTGTGAAGGGGTATATTGCAAATCCAGAGGTCGAGCTTCCGCTGAAAGAAAACGGGAAGCTGGATGTCGGAGGCGCTCTTGGAATCGGAGAACTGCGGGTCATCAAGGATCTGGGCCTCAAGGAACCGTATATCGGAAGCATCGCACTGGTGTCCGGAGAAATTGCGGATGATCTGACAGCGTATTACTATATTTCCGAGCAGCAGAATACGGCGTTTGCGCTGGGAGTAAAAGTGGATCGGGATTATTCCGTTCTTTGTTCCGGCGGAATGGTCATTCAGATGCTGCCGGATGCGGAGGAGGGGGCTGTTGCCGCGCTCGAGGCGATGATCGCCGAAATGCCGCCGCTCACAACGCTTATCGAACAAGAAATGCAGGAAAACGGAGAGCAGACCCCGGAGCAGACTCCGGAAGCCTTTGCGGAGGCGCTGCTTCATCGGATCTTCCGGGAGCTGCCGGAGGAATATCAGGTTGAGAAGCTCGAAGAACGGAGCATTCGGTGGGAGTGCGGCTGCAGCCGTGAACGGATGGAACAGGCCCTCTGCGCAATCGGAAAGAAGGATCTTTCGGAGCTGATTGAGGAGGACGGACAGGCAGAACTCACTTGTCAATTCTGCACCAAGAGCTATTTCTTTACCCGTTCGGAATTGGAAAAGCTGCTGGCGCAGGCACAAAGCTGAGAAATGAAGGCGCTGCTGCCAGAATAAAACATGCGCAGGCATGCATAAAATATGTTATACTAGGAGAACCGGGAGGTAAATGTATGATTAGGTTAGGTGTGATTTTTGGCGGTAAATCCGGGGAGCATGAGGTATCCCTGATGTCGGCAACATCGGTATTAAAGGCGATTGACCGAAACAAGTATACGCCCATTATGATCGGGATTGATCGAAAAGGAAACTGGAAGCTCTATGAGGGCGAGGTGGATCATATCGAGGACGGCTCGTGGGAGAAAAGTGCAGTACCTCTGCCGATAGACGATTTGAAAAAAACCGCCGATATCTTTTTGCCGATCGTACATGGTACATACAGTGAGGACGGCACTTTGCAGGGATTTTTGGAAATACTGGATATCCCGTATGCCGGCTGCGGCGTTCTCGCCTCCGCGGCCGCGATGGATAAGCTGATCGCAAAGAGACTCTTTGAACAGGAGGGCCTGCCGAGCTGCCGGTATACCGGCGTCATCGTGTCCCAGTTCCAGGAGGAGGATGTACCGAAGATCGCGGAGGCGGTCGGCGGGTATCCTTGTTTTGTCAAACCGGCAAATCTGGGATCCAGCGTAGGCGTCAGCAAGGCGGCAAATGATCAGGAGCTGCTTGCCGCGATTCGAAAGGCGGGGAAATTCGATCGTCGGCTCATCATCGAGGAAGGCCTGAATATCCGGGAGGTTGAGACTGCCGTTATCGGAAACGACGAGCCGATCGTGTCGGTAGCGGGCGAAATCACGCCGTCAGCGGAGTTTTATGATTATACGGCCAAGTATTTTGACGGCGGTCAGAGCAAATTGACGGTTCCGGCGAATCTTCCGGAGGAAACAGCAGAAAAAATCAGGAATTACGCAAAGCGTGCCTATAAGGCATTGGACTGCGCCGGCTTTGCCCGGGTGGACTTCTTTGTTGAAAAGGACACGGGAGAGGTTTATATCAACGAGATTAACACCATTCCGGGATTTACGAAGTTCAGCATGTTCCCGGTGCTCTTCGGAGCAAGCGGGATTGCGTATCCGAAGTTGATTGAAAGGATCGTGGATTACGGATATGAAAGATATAACATTAAAAATAGTCGGCAAACAAATCTCTGAGGATGCCGAAGAAGATCAGATCGAGTTTGTAACAGAGGGAAAACTCTATGAAAGGGGCGATTCGCTTTATCTCATCTATGAAGAAAGCGAACTTTCCGGTATGCCCGGATGCAAAACGAGCCTGCGCGTCACAGGGGACAGTCTGCGCATGAAGCGGCTTGGCGCGCCGGAAACAACAGGCACGGCAATTGAATTTGAAAAGGGCAAGCGGTATACCGGACTGTATGATACGCCTTACGGCGCGATCGAAATGGAAGTGCTGACCAATGACCTGCGTCGGGACTTGGACAGCGACGGCAAGGGGACGATAGACATCGATTACAATATCAGCCTGAAAGGGCTGGCGGAGAGCCGGAGCCGGCTCAATATCGAGGTACGGTAAGAAAAGGGGTAGAAAGCCATGAAACAAAGATGCGTAAAAATTATTGTATGTATTATCATTCTCACGATGGTTTTGACTTCCTTCTCATTTCTGGCGTTCCTGCCGATGATGTTCGGAGATGCCTCGCCCGCGGCATACGGGGCGGTCGCCGAAACAAGAGATGTAGATAAGGAACTTTCGCTTTTGAAAGAATACATAGAATTGATCCACGATAATTATCGGGAAGAAGTGGATTATGACACCCTGATCGACGGCGCTTTCCGGGGTGTCGCCGAATCGCTTGGAGACCCGTTCAGCGAGTATTACAAGAACCGTCAGGAAAGCAATGCATTCACGACCTCTGTCGACGGCAGTTTTGAGGGAATCGGCGTGAATATCCAGATGCAGGACGGTCAATGCACCGTAACGGCGCCGATTGCGGGCGGACCGGCGGCAAGGGCCGGAATTCAGAGCGGGGATGTTATTACGAAAGTGGACGGAACTTCCGTAAAGAACCTTTCCCTGACCGAGACGGCGAATCTTCTGCGCGGAGAGAAGGGCAGCACGGTTACGGTTACAGTGCTGCGCTCCGGCAAGGAACTTTCCTTTACAATGCAGCGGGAAACGGTTCAAAGCGAATGCGTTTCCTCGAAGATGCTGGATGGCAAGATCGGGTATATCGCGATGAACGGGTTCGACAACGATGCCGCGCTGGAGTTTAAAAAAGCACGGATCCGTCTGATCAATCAGGGCGCGAAGAGTCTGATTCTCGACCTGCGTGATAATCCGGGCGGATATGTAGATATGGCGATCAATATCGCGGATCAGATTTTGGAAAAGGGGGATATCTCCCATTTTGAATCACGGGGAAAGCTGATTAAGACTTACTCCGCAACCGATACTGAGTCCGTGTCGCTTCCGATCGTTCTTCTCGTTAACGAAAACACGGCAAGCTCGTCGGAGATTTTAGCGGCGGCACTTGCGGACAATCATGCGGCGGTGCTGGTCGGCACGACGACCTACGGCAAGGGCATCGCACAGCAGATTGCTTATCTGGACAGTGAGAAGGCACTGAAGCTTTCGGTTTATCAATTCCTTTCGCCGGACAAGCATGTGATCCACGGTGTTGGGATTACACCGGATTATGTCATTCCGGACGAAAGCGCGGATGCGGAAACCGAGGCAGAATACCGCTCCTTCGCGCCGATGTCGGAGGAAGCCAAACCGGCGGTCGGGGATACCGGCCTGAATGTGTACGGTGCACAGCAGCGCCTTCTGCTTCTCGGTTATCGCGTAAAAGTGACGGGAACGATGGATGAAGCGACGGCAGCGGCAGTGAAAGCTTTCCAAAAGCAAAGCGGTCTTTACGCTTACGGCGTTCTGGACCGCACGACAGCGGCGAAGCTCGATGAGGCGGCACTCCGGTTTGCTCTCGGAAAAAGCGAAGAGGATCCGCAGCTGGCAGAGGCGGTCCGCTTGCTCTCCAATTATTAAAAAAATCAGAAAAACGGTCGAATAATCATTGCGTATTCGACCGTTTTTTGGTATAATTCATAGGTTGTTTTTTTATTGAAGCGTTGTCTTTGAAGGAGAGGTGTGGTTTCAAATGAATAAAATCGGTTTTGACGCGGAAAAGTACATCGAAGAACAGTCGAAGTATATTTTGGAAAGAATCAATCACGGAAACAGTGAAAGACTCTACCTTGAGTTCGGCGGCAAGCTTGTGCAGGACAAGCATGCGATGCGGGTACTTCCAGGATTCGACGAGAATGCCAAGATCAAGCTGCTGCAGAAAATGAAGGATCAGGCGGAGATTATCATCTGCATTTATGCAGGAGATATCATGACCAGCAAAACCCGACAGGATTTTGGAATCACTTATGACCTTGAAGTATTAAGACTGATTGATATGTTCCGGAAATATGATCTTTCGATCAAGTCCGTTGTCGTGACGCGTTATGAGGACGCGCCGGCGGTCAATATGTTCATCAATAAGCTGAAGCGCAGAGGAATCCGCACATACAAGCATTATTTCACGAAGGGCTATCCGACCGATGTGGACACCATTGTCAGTGAAGAGGGATACGGTGCCAATCCGTACATTGAAGTGACAAAACCGCTCGTTGTTGTAACCGGACCGGGAGGCGGTTCCGGAAAGCTTGCGACATGTCTTTCGCAGCTGTACCATGAATTTCGTCTGGGGAGAAAGGTGCGTTACGCCAAGTTTGAAACATTCCCGATTTGGAATCTGCCGCTGAAGCACCCGGTGAATATCGCTTATGAAGCGGCGACCGCGGACCTGAAAGATGTCAATATGATTGACTCTTTCCATTTGGAAGCGTACGGTGAAAAGGCCGTGAACTACAACCGGGATTTGGAAGTATTCCCGGTCGTAAAGCGGATTATTGAGAAGATTACCGGGGAGGAATCCGAGTATAAGTCGCCGACCGATATGGGCGTTAACCGCGCGGGATTCGGTATTATTGATGATGAAGTGTGCCGCGAAGCAGCGAATCAGGAAATCATCCGCCGTTTCATGATCGCGCAGGTGGATTATAAAAAAGGAAAAATCGACGAAGCGTCGTTGGAGCGCGCGAAGCTCCTGATGGATGAACAGGAGCTGAAAATCAGCGATCGAAAGGTCGTGGAACCGGCGAGAGCTTATGCCGAAAAGAAGCGCAACTGCGATGACCGCTACATGAATGTGGTTGTACTGGCGCTCGAACTTCCGGATGGAACGATTTTGACCGGCAGAAGTTCCAGAAGAATGGTAGCGGCGGCGGCGGCGATTCTCAATGCGATCAAGCGTCTCTCCGGCATTTCAGATGATATCCACCTGATTTCGCCGAATGTTTTGAAGAGCATCCAGACGCTGAAGACAGAAGTTCTGATGCAGGAGAGGACCAGCCTGAATGCAGAAGAAGTGCTGTCGGCACTGACGATTTCCGCGGCAACGAACCCGTCCGCAGAACGCGCGGTGACAAAGCTTCCGTGTCTGCGCGGATGCAAGGCGCACTGCACAGCGATTTTGTCCGATCGGGATGAACAGACACTGCGGTCGCTCGGAATTGATGTAACCTGCGATCCGGAGTATGTGACAACCAACCTGTACTTCGCATAAGGAACGCCGAAGCCGTTTCGAGAGGCGAAAAAAGAGAGCGGGAGTCCGGTAAAAAGAAAATAAAGAGAAGATAGAGAACGGTAGAACAATAGAAAAATACGGCTGAGAGGAAAAATCCTTCAGCCGTATTTTTAATATTTTCTTTTTTCAAGATCAAAGATAAAACAGTTCCGCATTCAGAAGACGCGCTTCGTCCTTACTGTGTGAGACCATGACGATCGTTTTCCCGCGGGAACACTCGACGATATGCGCCGCGGTTTTAGAGAGTGTTTCCCGGTCGAGACCGCTGAACGGCTCATCTAAGAAAAGGATGTCACCGTCCGCGGTGAGCGCCCGCGCAATCGCAGCGCGTCTTTTCATACCGCCGGAAAGAGCGGACGGGAGTGCATCTTCATATCCGTCGAGGCCGAGTGCCGCGAGATGACGCTTCGCGTCGCTCAAAGAACCGAAAAGCGTCAGATTTCGGAGCACGGTCGCGAAAGGAAGGAGCCGGTTCTCCTGAAAAACGACAGCTTTCTTTAATTTTTCGGGATAAAAAACGCTGCCGGAATCCGGAGTTTCCAGTTCCATCATCAAGCGGAGGAGCGTGCTTTTTCCGATGCCGGAAGGACCGAACAGACAAATTCTTCCGCCGGACGGGACAATCATCGAAAAATCTTGAAAAAGTCTCTTCCGGTCGCCGCTCGAATCGGAATAGGAAAACGAGATCGCTTGAAGCTAAAGGGCCGTATGTTTCATCGCTGCTGCTCCTTCCAC